>CAZBGF010000088.1:0-7089 GCA_964491255.1 uncultured Verrucomicrobiota bacterium | reverse complement strand
TTGGTTTCGTTTTGTCCTTTTCTTGTTTTTGGTAGGTACAGTCACAGCTCCCGCCTTTTCGGCCACAAAAACACATGGTAGGCTGTCAAGATCTGAAGCAATTTTGCCAACCTGCTTTTACGGTTCTCTGTCAACTGTGTAGGCCTGACACCCATGCTTTTTACTTCTAAGGCATGGCTGACTTTAGGGAAATAGCCCACAAGCTCACCGGCGGCAATGGCGCGCAGCGGAACTGCCGCCTGAGTGCAGCGCCTTGTTATACAATTCATGCTTAGGTAGACTATCTTAGTCCATCTCGATAATTTCACAATCATCAAACCATTCAAGATTTTGTAAATGGCCGATAATTTTATCACTCTCTCTTGTGTACACTACAATAGCCAAGCTACTTTGAGCCCTACTGCATGTTACATAAAATAGTCGACGGGTTCTATCGATAGATGTCTCTTTTCCTTCTTCCTCATTCTTTATGTCAGTTGATGTAGGAGCTTTAGCTCCGAATAGTTTGTCATAGCTAAACATGAATCCACGGGCTTCGTTATCATCCAAGACCACCATTACACGAGGGAACTGTAATCCCTTTATTCCTTGATGGGTGCCGAATGGGGATTTGTCAGAAATATACTGCACATAGGATTCCAGTTGGCTAAATGGAACAGAAAGAGCATTGTCCCAAGCATCAATGTTTGGATTGTTGTCAGTTGTTTCAGCAGAATCGTCAGACTCGCTCTCGTCTTCTGCTAAATTCGCACGTGACACGATCGGTCCAAATACATCAGGCACAGCAAATAAACCACTGGCCGCAACTGCTTTTAGGGAATCAATCAACGAGGGATCGGAGTCGCCGTCCCACAAGGAAAACAGCGATTTCACAGCATTATCTGCTTTGCATATTTCATCCAATGAAGATTTGCTGGTTTTCAGTGTGTCAGCGGATATAAGCGGGGAGTACTTCTTAACTATTCGTGCGACCGCAAACCAATTTTCAGCTTGCAGCGACTTCACCAAGGGAAGAATCTGCTGCAAAAAGAACGGAATGCCGCTTAGAGTTCCGTCAAGTAATCCAGTTTTAAATTGTGGTATTTGATATAGCGGCTCGAAAAAATCATTAAACCCTCCTCGTCTTGCCGCCATGTGATGCTCAAGCGTGAGCGTTCTTATTTCTTGATTATCCCCCGACCACTGATTGTCTGATGTGATTTCAGCCATCTTTTTCGCAATTTCTGCTTCGACAGTTGTCTTGCTGATGCCATCATCGTCTTGAACAAGAAATAGTCGCACAAATCCCTCTGGCGCATCGTCTGCTGGTTCTTGGATGTGGTCATCTGCGCTCGACCTAATCTTGTTAATGAGCTTTACGATACGTTTGGGGCATCTATAATTTATTGTTATCGCAGGCTTTTCCCACTCGCTTGGAACGACTTTGCCCAAACCGATCTTCCCATCTGAATAAATTCGCTGCATAGTATCCCCGAAGAGTGCCAAGCAGAATTCTCCAGAATATGCTTTCTGAACCGCAAAGAAGGCATCAACTAAATCTTTCTGTGTGTCCTGACTTTCATCTATAAGCAAGACCGGATACTTGCGAATCAGAATTCTCTGCATGAGCGGCTTATCCGTCAGGAAATCAGATGCAATACCTATGACTTCAGTATGGTTCAACGAGTTCTTGCCGATGTTTTCGCCATTCGGGTTGTAAGTGAAATGTCTGACTGTATCGAGGCGATCTATCCTTTTTTGCTTAGATTCGATTTGCACGGCGCGATCATCAGAGGCCTTGCCAGCTCTGCCTTTTTGCTGTTTTTCTTTGAGAGCGTTAATATCCATTCTCAGACTATGGCTAAGCCACTCTCGGATATCGTTGTGGTATGACCGGATCAATTCCCACGCAAAACTATGGATAGTGGATACAGCAAAAATGGAATCGTAATCAATTCGATGTTTGATTTCGTCACATGCAGCATTGGTGTATGTAATCACGGCAACCTTGCGAGCGGAGAGGCGGAACTCCTGCCCATAATTCTTGCGGAACTTCTTCATCGCTTCAATAAGGGATTGCGTTTTTCCAGAACCAGCACCGGCAAATAGGAAAAAGCTCTTGGGACTGTCCAAGTTGAGACAGTTAGACATTACACCGCTAAGCTCACTTGTTTGAGTGGAAGAATCAGTCATTCTTAACCTCCATCGGTGCGGTCGCCAAGAAATCTTGTTTCTTTTCAGAGAGTTTGTCTTCAAGCCATTTAAGACCGTCAGAAATGTAGACAGGTGGTACAAGATCGCTTGGTTCGGTCAGGTAGAATAATTCTAAAGCCATTTCGGCCTTGCTTCCTGTCCGTAAGCTCTCGAACATCTCTTTGCTGGCTTCATTTAGAGTATCTTTACCAAGAGCGTTTGTGAGTTTTTTTAGTAAGCCTTTTGGGTCTTGATAATCTCGGAACAACTTCAGATTCGTCAAAGCTAAAGAATCCTCGAAAGTATATGGAATGGCTTCCTCTGTATCTGAATCGTCTTTGTATGTGAGTGGTATTGGGCATTGGTAGGCTACCCTAATTTTCTCGTTTCCGGTTTGCTTGTCATCGTCATTACAATCCAGAATCTCATTCAACGCTTCCTTCTTGGGAATCCATTCTTTGAGTGTAGTGTTGCCAGTTCGATACTTCTTGTCACGTTCAGGAAAGACCGTTGCGGCACCGGTCTCGCCAATCGAATCCAAATCCGTGATTACAAGTGAAAGAATTTCTAACGTTTCAAGCAAAGGTTTCAGGCGGTGTGCGTGGCTGCCACCGATTTCCAGCAATGAAATATAGCTTTGATCTAATTTTGGGAATTTGTGCCGTATGAAATGAGGAACCAGCATTCGTTCTGCTGAACCTTCAACTAGAATGGCCGCATCTGCGAAAAATAGATCGCAATGAGTTGATTTGATGTATCGTGTGGCGAACTTGGATGTTTCTGTACCATCGCCAAATGTTTTCGATAGGTTTACAACAGTCGCAGATGGTATTTCTCCTTTTTGACCAGCAGGTTCACGTCGAAAGTATCGCAAACAAGTGAAATCTAACTCATGAGCAATATGCGATGAATGGGTACTGACAATCATCTGTGTATTAAGTTGGTTACCTTCCAGATTTTTGTGACGGCGCAGCACCCGATAGGCTTTCTTAATGAACACCTGCTGAACCTGAGCGTGAAGATGAGCTTCCGGCTCTTCGATGAGTACAATATGGAGCGGCTCGATGATGGTGTCGTCGTCGCTTTGTCTCTTTGCCGCTTTACCAACGCGCATCCATTCGTCTCTGAACCGAATCAGGCTGAATACCATGGAAATAAGATTTTGATACCCCAAGCCGTTATATTGCTCTGGTAGCGACAAAGCAGCGCTGTCGTCGTGTTCCGGTGATACCTTATACTGAACAGCGGCTTTGTGGTCTAAACTGTCAACGGCGTTAATCTTGCTAGTTAGAGAGATTTGTGGATCGCTAAACCCCGGATAATTTAGTCCTTCCAGTTCACCTAAAGCTGGTTCGAAACTTGTTTTCAGTTTCTCGTCAAAAATCGCCTTTGCTTCTTCAATCGCCCGCAAGGCGTCAATATCGCTGGCATCTGGAGAATCCGACGGGTTTAAATGCTTGGTGAAATATTTCCGCAGTTGAGTTGACAAACTTGCAAAGCCACTGTGAGAATCGTCTTCGGTTTTTGGATCAGAGAAACCCCTCTGGGCACTGATAACGTCAATTTTGAAAAGACCATCAAATGGCTTCCTGTCCATCGGCTCAACGTCGGCAGGAAGCGGTTGGGGTGCGGCTGCGCCATTGGTTGGTTCTTTGCATTGTGCGGGGTCTAAGATATACGCCATAACTTCGAAATATCGATGAAGCTCTCTGTTTCTATCGAGAAAATCCTGCATCGAATTCGGCCATAGGGATAAATGGCGTTTATCTTCTGTTAAGGTAGTAGGTTCGATTTCACGAGCCGAATGATAAGCATCGCGAAATTCTTTATACAGTTTTTCAATATCAATTGGAGCAAATACGAGCCGCACACCGAGCTGCTGTTCCAGTTCCCAGTCAAGCGTTGGAAGAAGGTGGATGACATGATGGATATCCGCATCATTGACATCGAGCCAGATGTCAATAGTCGGTAAATAAGACAGCCATTGTCCTAGCGTGAGATCGGGCATATTGTCATCATCAGCATGGACCCATTGGACGCCGATTTGGTTGATACCTGACCAGTTCGACAATGTGAAATCCGTCGTTGCGATATCTTTACGACGGCCCTTTTTGAGAAACAGAATCATCGCATCCATAGCGGATGTTTTGCCGCTATTGTTCGCCCCGACAAAAACCGTTTCCTGTGAAGCGATTTCAACCCGGCAGGATTTAAGCTTGCGGAAATTCTGGATTTCAACAAAAACAATATTCATGCGGTTACCTCAGCTTCAGTCAGTCACGGTGTGACGCGGACCTATTTGTATAACTGATAGCTCACAGACATTCTAGGCGTCAAGTGAAGCGTTTTGGCCCTATCTATTATTCGATTTTGTCGTGTTTCTGCAGGTTGTGTTGCCCGCAGAGCAACTGTATATTTTCTGGTGTATTTGACGACCCACCTTTTGAAAATGGGATGATGTGGTCAAAGTGTAAGTCATTCTCTGTGCCACACTTTGAGCATTTACCACCATCTCTTTTCCAAACTTCCAGTTTCACCCAGGTAGGAATTACCCTCCGATGTTTAGGGTTTTTAGGAACTGGGAGATCAAAGTCTTCTTCCCCTTCAACGGCTATCAGCTTGAATTTGAATACTTTTCTTCCATTGCTTAGTTCCAGCCAAGAATCAACCAGATGAAAAATGCCGTTATACGACCAGATACCCTGTTTTATTTTTTCATAAACCCTGACTCGCTCGGGATCTCGATTTTGATTTTTATGCTCCTGCGCTGCTAAATGAAATTTTCCATTTTCTGTTAAATTTCTTGCAGGGGTAAATTCAGGTTGGTCAATTGATTTTGGATCAGGATTTTGAGGGGACCGTGGAACATCATGTCCTTCATAAATGATTGTTGACCCATCATCTTCATACCGATCTTCGTATGGAGCGCCAGGTCGTATCGACATGAGAATGATGGAATGATTTTTCCCAATTTGAAAGTTCATTCCTCGTTGAAGGCTCACACCTTCTCTACGGCACATTTCAATGTATGGAATTATTTCATTCGCCATAGTGGTATTTTTTCAGGCCAACGTCGAGAATCACTCGTTCCTGAAAGGCGCGCCTTTCAGGAAACGAGTGCATTCAATTGTTCAGCGATTCTCACTGCTCAAAAAAGTCCTCTCCAGACAAGTCAGACCATGACAGGGATTTTATCGCTTTCACTGGCCGGACCGACTTGACTGATTTGACTGGCTTAACGCTTTTGACTGACTTGACTGGTTTGACGCTCTTCACGGGTTTGACTGGTCCGCCCTGCGCATCGTGGGTGTAGAACACGCAGCGACCAGAGTTGTCTAGAATCCACCCGTCCTCAAACCATCCAAGGTGTTTACCGGAGAATGAATAGACAGAATCTCCGTCAAGATGAGCAACCGGCTGCCCCGAGAAAGTATAGATGTGGATTCCATCCTGCGTGTAGGCAACCGGGCTGCCTCTGTGGTCATAGAAATCAATCTCGCTCATATTTCCTCCTTCGCTGAACGTGGCGATAACCAGCGCCGTTTCAAAAGATTATCTTTTACGAACCTGAAAACTTTCTTTAAGTCCCCATCATTGAAAACCGCACGATATTAGGCGTCTGTGTTCATTGCATGGTTGTACATTTATTCTTGTTTTTGTTTTTTCAAAATATTCCAGTCATACCCTCTTGAAATCGAAAGGCATTTGTATACTTGAAATGAATACTCAGAAAAAAGTTCAAGACAAAATTTTGCGTCCTCGTTTGTAATACATAGTTGGTATCCTTCTTTCGTGCTATTACCTGGAAAATGTTTCTTCAACATTTCCTGTTTGGTTTTAGACCAGTTTTTTATCCTATCGGTTTTTATAATAAAATTTGAATGGGTTGCACTGTTGCGCAATTCTTCGACCACAGCAAACCAGTCAGTCAGGTCAATCACACGATTATTCTGGGTTTCGCTCTTGGAGATATCGGGGCATATTTTCCTGACAAACTTCAATTTCTTTGTGTTCGTCTTGTAATGATAGTCTAAGTATTTTCTCCAGAAGAGAATATTGCCCTTTTCCAGATTTTGACTTTTCTTGTCTGATTGAAATTTTGCAATCTTTTTTGGTTCTGCCAGACTCAAATTTGAAAGCAAAAGTTTTGCAGAAATATCTTTTAGAAATTTTTCGAACGCCTCATAAGCCTGTGAAACGGTCCATGCAGCCTCACGAGATAACAGCACCTTGATGAGTTCAAAATATCCCTCACCTTTTGATGAAAATTTGCCTGATGGATAATATTTAGCCCATCCATTTTCAGGCCATTCTGTAAGGTCTCTTATTACGAGGCTTGCCCCAGAAAAAATTATAGATATGTCGAAAGACGAGTTTGAAATAGAATCTCTATATAGTTTTTCAAAATTATTGAGTTGATTTTCAAGAGTGAACATCAAGCCGTTAAGAGTATTAAGATGATAGAAAAGGTCATATATTGGTGTGTTAAGAGGATTCATGAGCTTCCCTCATATTCAAGTGGGATTTTGACAGTACAACCAGTGATTATATAGTTTCTGTTTACTGTTCATCAAAAAAATGTCTTGCCAAAAATCCTTGGCTTTTCTATTACATTTTCTAAATATATAGCATCCAAATATGCATGATAAACAGAAAGGCGTTTAATCCCGAATAAAACAGATTTCTTCACATATAAAGGTCCTTTATGATGTACATTTGAAGAATAAAGCAATCCCCAAAGGTGCCATTTTCATTATCGAAAGCTGAATTAGAGGAATACCCCATCGCGACAATGTAACGTCCGGTAGATCCTGTTAATCCTGTCCAAACAGCTATTCCCAAAAAACCTGTATTCACCGCAGAGACACAAAGGACGCAGAGATAAATGATTTTCTCTTTGCCGTTGAGAGGACGGCA
>CAZBGF010000087.1:0-7095 GCA_964491255.1 uncultured Verrucomicrobiota bacterium | reverse complement strand
CCATGCCCTTGACGTTGAAATGATCAGGCTTCTGTATAAATATGACGGTTTTAAGCCGGTGGAGTGAGCCGTTTTTATGCCGGACATTACGGTAATCGGGATTGTTTCATATCAATTTTTCGGCAATCTGGATAGCATTTGTCGCCGCGCCCTTACGAATATTATCACCCGATACGAACAGTGCGAGACCGTTTTTCACGCTTTCATCAGATCGGATTCGTCCCACAAACACGTCGTCTTTGCCGGATGCTGTAATGGGCATGGGATATTCATTTTGCTCAACATCGTCAATTACGGCAACACCTGGAGCCTTTGCCAGAATTTCACGGGCCTGATCAGGTTCCATAGGTTGATCGAATTCCACGTTCAGCGTTTCGCAGTGACCGATTATCACGGGAACACGGACGCAAGTTGCGCTTGCCTGGATATTTTCGTCTTCCAGTATTTTGCGGGTCTCGTCCCGCATTTTGATTTCTTCGCTGGTATAACCGGGCATGTCGGGCCTTTGCCACGCCGTATCGGATTCGGCCGCGCAGGCGGGTTGCAGTCCTCCGATTTTCGGAAGCACGTTAAACGCGATTTGATGCGGATACACTGAGTGTTCCAGAGACTGTCCTGATGCGTATTGTTTTACCTGCTGTTCCAATTCCAGAATGGCGCCACGGCCGGACCCCGATACAGCTTGATACGTGCTTGCCGTAAAACGTCGTATGCGGGCGGTTTTGTGTAAAGGGGCAAGCGCCATCAGCGCGATAATCGTGCTGCAGTTCGGGTTGGCTATCAAGCCCTGGTGGTTTTTTAATGCATGAGCGTTTATTTCAGGAATAACAAGAGGGACACGTTGGTCCATGCGATAATCGTCGCCATTATCTATGACCGTAATACCTTGTTCCACCGCGTGCCATCCCCATTGCCGGGAAGCGCCTTTACTACCTTCAGTTCCAGCGAAAAACGCGAAGTCCAGACCAGCGAAAGCTTTGGAATCAACGGGCACAACGTGGACTGTTTCGCCATTGATGTTTTCATCCCGTTCCGACCTGGCAATAACTCTAATCTCTTTAACAGGAAAATTTCGCTGGCGCAGAACCTTGATCATTTCCGCGCCTACAGCTCCTATTCCCACTATACCAACACGATATTGTTTCATATTAAGTGTTCCATGTTTAAAGATGAATATTCAGCTAATCTCGTCTAAAAAGCCATGGATTGCTGTCTAATAAGCGTATCACGCTTCACGCTTCACGAATAACGCTTAATCCGCCACTGCTTCGGCAACTAAGTCGCCCGCTTGCGTTGTTGAACAGCCCATCTTGCCTGCGCCCATGTTCTTGATTTTGTTTGTTATAACATTTACGACAGCGTTTTCAATTGCCTGCCCTGCATCCATCTCACCCAATTCGCTGAGCATCAATGCCCCGGCGCAAATCGCGGCTAACGGATTTATCTGATTTTTACCTGTGTATTTTGGAGCGGATCCGCCAATTGGTTCAAACATACTGACGCCTTCAGGATTGATATTGCCGCCTGCCGCAATGCCCATCCCGCCCTGGGTTATGGCGCCAAGATCAGTGATTATGTCGCCGAACATGTTATTCGTTACAATGACATCAAACCATTCAGGGTTTTTAACCATCCACATACAGGTCGCATCCACATGGTAATATTCACGTTTGATATCCGTGTATTCCTGACTGCCAATCTCGTTAAACGCGCGTTCCCATAGATCAAACACGTAAGTCAGGACGTTAGTTTTTCCTGACAGCGCCAATGTCTTTCTCCGGTTCCGTTTACGCGTGTACTCAAATGCGTATCGAAGACAGCGTGCCACCTGAAAATACGAATACACCATAGTCTGATTGGCGATTTCATTTGGCGTTCCTTTCATTGAAGTGCCGCCAACCCCGGTATATAAACCTCCCGTATTTTCACGGATAACGACATAATCAATATCTTCAGGGCCTTTGTTTTTCAGCGGTGAATCCACCCCGGGGAAAAGTTTAACCGGGCGCAGGTTGATATACTGATCCAGCTCAAACCGGATTCCGAGTAAAATGCCCTTTTCAAGAATCCCGGGTTTAACGTCAGGATGTCCAATCGCGCCCAGGAAAATCGCGTCAAACAGGCGCAGTTCTTCCAGTACGGAATCCGGGAGTACTTCACCTGTATCTAAATATCGCTTGCCCCCGATATCAAACGAAGTGAAATCAAGAGTAAAACCAAATTTTCCGGCAGCAGCATTCAACACCTTGATTCCTTCTTGAACGACTTCCGGCCCGGTACCATCTCCGGGAATGACAGCAATTTTATATGTTTTAGCCATATTGATCCTTCCTTTCAGTAACAGGCTTTATATAATAACAGACAAAGAGACATATTCCAGATTTCTGCGTTCTACGTTTAAGCGAATAAATTATCTTATCGAAAGTTATGGACGTTGCAATGTTTTTCGCTGTTTTATGATATTTATGATACCAGGAGGTTGAGCCATGGATTCCCATGGCTGAGATGCGTCTCAAGCGGGCTTGCCCGATAAGAAAAGAATGTTTATGCTGTAATTGGAATTACCGGTGTAAAAAAAAAGTTGTATTACATGTTTTTTTTGCATAAGGTTTCAGTTGAATTGTTTGCCATGCGAAACAAACAAGGTGAACGCAAAGGCACAGAGCAACAAGGATACAAAATTCGGGGCGTAGCGCAGCCTGGTAGCGCGTCGGCTTTGGGAGCCGAAAGTCGTGGGTTCGAATCCCACCGCCCCGATCCGATTCCGCCCTTCGTGGCTTCGCTCAAAGCTGCGCCCGACTACGCTAACGTTCCTGTTGTCATGGATCTGTGCTTCATTCCCCTTGGTGCTTTCGCGCCTTCCATGCGTCACACGCACCGCGTCAACGCTTGACGCAGGCTTGTGTTCCGTGTCAGCCCGTCGGGTGACGGGCTTCCGTGGTGTCGAGCAACGCTCGACTTCTTCGAGTCTTTGACCGTTTTTCTACAGGCTCTTTGGGCATCATCCAGAAGCACAGTCAGCGGCCATTCGGGCCGTCCGAGTCCTCTCACGCCGCCCATAGGCGGCTCTCAATCCCACGCGCGCAAAGTCCCATCTCTTCTGAGATCTGTTCTGCAACCGAAAAACACGACATCCGTAGTGTGCCGTCGAACTGCTTAATTTTCGCTTCCCGCCCGTGAGTGAAGCTTCGGCTTCTGACACGGATTTTCAGAAGAGAGTACGATCCTCTTGCACCGCTAAGCGAATCCTTCTGTTTTTTGCCCGGTATTCTTCGACCAAGCCTTTGCGTTTCATGGCGCCTATGTTGCGCATAACGCGCTTCTCAAAGTCGGCTCTTGGATTTCCGCGAGTTCTGATCGACAGGTGCTTTAGCACACGGCCTGTTATTGATTTCAACGTGCATGTATGGTTTGGGCAATCCCGAAGTATTGCTGTGATGACTGCTTGAACGGTTGCGGGTGGTAGATGTTCCTGTCGTTGTTGCCGCTGACGAGACCATTCCAACGCGTGGTCGAGGCGACCGGTACTCTGTCCACCCTTTGCTTCAGCGGAAAATTTATCGCTCGGCACTTCCTTTTCCATTTCGTCGTGGATTGCGCCGTCTTCCGTCGAATTAGATCTATTGGTCTCACCCGGAAAACTGTCTGGCGGTTGTGGTATTTTCACTTCGGTAACCACTTCACGCTGTGCTTCCCATTCAGACTGCGGCAGAATTTGCAGTCTTTTAAGCATCTGCCAGAGAGGAGTAAGTGCTTCATCTTTATCCAGATAGAACGCACTTCCTCGCACGCGGAAGAATTCTAATCCGCATCTTGTGAGCTCACGCTCTCTTGCCATATCGGCGTCGTAACGTTCTGGTCCGTGCCACACATCACCATCACATTCTACTGCCATTCGCCCATGGATCCCTTCAATGACCAAGTCAATGCGGTAACCTGCGACTTCATATTGTGGCAGAACTCGGTAGCCATGGGCCACGATCAGAAGATACACATCCACTTCAAACCAACTATCAAATAGTTTTGGCGGCTTGGCTTGCTGACGTTCAAGTGGATCTTCTGCCAGACTCTGGAGTTTCGCCAAATTTTCAAACGGTTTTGACTGTTCAAGTTTGGGGTTTAGGCAGTACTCCAGAAGTCTATGCCTGAGGCATCCCGTTCGCAAATCATTGAGAGTAGCAGAATGAAAGAGCCAAAGCTGATCACGGGCGCGGCTTGCGGCAACGTTGAAACCGCGTTGGGCTTCTTGTCTAGTCGTCTTCGTGCAAGCCCGACCATCGACAGGAGCGTCTACCATGCTCAGGAAGATCACATCCCGTTCGTCGCCCTGAAACGTGTATGGTTCTCCGCACATAATCTGTCGACGCTCCATCTCATCCGCACCGATTTCGCGCACAAGGAGATTTGCAATGACAGCAGATTGTCGACGGCCAAGAAGGGCTATTACGCCAAATGTCATGGGTTGTCCATCTGCCCGAGTGTAGTCGGGATCTTCACAGCATTCGGCTATTTGGGACACTATTGCCTTTGCCTCAGGAATGTTCTCGATGTTTGGAGATTTTCCTTTTCGGTATCCATCTTCAATGTAAGTGGTTTTGACTGGTTCTAAACGATGCGTCCCATACTGACGGAGTGGAACAAGCGGCTCCGTGCTATAGGAAAGATTATTTGAAAACTGAATGATCTCAGGCATGCATCGAAAGTGCTCTCGCAGTCGGATAATGTCTCTGAATCTCACGACTGCTTGGTCGAAAAGGCTACTCTCCAAGTTGAGCAGATTCTTGAACGGTATGTCTTTCAGATGCATCTTCTGTAGGAACTTCACAGCCTCTCTGTCAGTACCAATGTGCTGAGGAGCTATCTGTTGATTGTCGCCAACTACGATCACTTGCTTTGCAATGTAGAAGAGAAAGAGGGCCTCGGGCCCCGATTGACTAGCTTCGTCGATAATGGCTACATCAAAGATGTTGGGCTCTGCATGCACGGTTTGGACAACCTGATATAGCGGCATGATCCAGCAGGGAATTGCAGGTCGGCACGCTTCAAGTTGCCTGCGTGCCTCTTCTCGTTGGCTTTCTGCATATTTTCCTGTATGCCTGATTTGTGAAACGGCAAGAGCCCAAGCCTTCAAGGCCATCTCTTCTTTCGCTTTGAGCCTTCCCATGCATTGTTGCCACGCTTTCCGGGCTGCAAGTTGATTAAGGATATCTCGTTCAGACTTGTCAGATTCCTCAAGTGCGCGGCTAAGCCGTTTGGGAGTGTCCATGTCACACATGTCTGCGAGCCACACGTCGGTTTGCGCCCATCTCCAGGCTTCATTGAAAACTCGGAATCGCTCACCCCATTGATTATCGAGAACGGACTCCTTATAGGCAACACTCGTATTTGGGGCGCACGCTTGAAATCGCGATAGGATGTCACAGATAACATCGTATTCCTGTTTCGCTTGATGGAGTCCTTTGATTTGTGCAAAGAGATGCGAGTAGGACTGCGTATCGCGGTTTTCCGTCGCGTGTAGGATCAATGCCACAGAGGGATGCGCATCGGGATTCTCTTCAAGCTCTTTTGCGAACGCAATAATCGGTTGAAAAGCAGCCCTTGCCCTACGGTGACGATCTTCCACATCCGCTGCTTCGACAGCGGCACAGAGCACTTCAATTTCATCGCGTTCGTGCCAGAGAGGAACGAGCAACTCCGGGATTTGCGCCAATCGCCCCTTCAGATCTTTTACATAGTCGTGGACAGTCAGTGCATCGTGAAGGGGTTCGCACAGATCTTGATATGCCGCGAGCTGTACCGCGTAACTACCAGTCGGCGGTGTAGCATAGGGAAGCCACATTTCTGCCAAGTCACGAAGTGACCGTCCGAAGTCGAGCCAATCAAGTAGTAGTTGAAGTGTCTTACTGTTGTCACAGGCGAAGCCGTCAACACGAACAGCTTTCACCAGGTACAGTCCTTTCTTGACAACCCGTGATCGAAAAGGACCGAAACCGAGACGCTTGCCAGCGTCAAGATGCGCTTTCAGTTCGCGCGAGTCAGCCGAGACAACAGCTTCGTCTTTTTCCTCGATACCAGCAATCTGGAGATTGGACAGATTGCGCGAATCAGCCGCCAGCCTGTCGATGTGACCCTCGGTCACTTGGAGAAGCTCGCGCCAGACTCGATCCTGATCCCCAGCAATCTCCTTTGCCGCGCGGTCGGCAAACCCGTGGTAATGTCGCGCAAGACTATCAAGACGTCCCAGCAGATGTTTTAGGAGTTCAAGCAACTCATGGCGCGAATCCGCATCCCATTGTCGCAGGGCGTCATAGCCGGGGTAGGAACGATGTTTAGCTGCCGCATGATACTGACCAAGCGCAGCTCGATCATCTTCAACAAGAGTACGAAATACTTTGGGCTCAATGAGCTTCTCTGAGGGGATAAAGACTTGACCCAGTTCACGGACACGCTCCGCTGTGAGTTGACGGTGAAGATGCAAAAGGGTATCGAGTTCGTCTCCTGTGACAGCCGGTTCTGCGTCGACAAGGGGGTGGTCAAGAAACCATTTATAGCGCTGGCGCTCCGCATTAACCTGAATAGCGATGTGTTGCAACGTCCCGCTATGTCCGAAGATATCCTGATGACGATACGTATCCGCTTCACGACAGGCACGAAGATCTCGCTCCAGTTTTGTTCTCATTCTTCGCCCTTGGTCGAGTGCTTCATGTAGACAAGCGACATCTTTTTTCTCTAGTTCACCATCCCACTCGACTTTCTTCTTTGTTATGCCATTCACGGAGTCATGCAAAGACTCTTGCGACTCGGGACCTGATCCGAGCCATACTACACATAGTTTTCGGATTTCGTCAGGTAGCATTCTCCGCAGAACGTCAAGGGCTCGTGGTGTTTCACTGGTGACGAGTACTCTCTTACCTCTGGCAAGAAAATGCGCAATCAAATTGGCTATGGTGTGCGATTTGCCTGTGCCAGGCGGGCCTTGAACAAGCACACCACGACGTTGATCAACGCATTGGGCGATTCGTCGTTGCTCGCGGTTGGAAGGAAGAGGAAAGTACAGCTCAATGTCATCAAGAGGAGCATGCACAGAGCGGTCGA
>CAZBGF010000086.1:0-7097 GCA_964491255.1 uncultured Verrucomicrobiota bacterium | reverse complement strand
CATATTTGTAATAAGCAGCGCAAGTTCCTTCACTGGAAACCATGCAGGCGCCTATTGGCGTTGCGGGAGTACATCCGTTTCTGAATAAAGGACACTCCAGAGGTGTTCGAGTGCCTCTTAGAATTTCACCGCAGATACATTGGGATGGGCCTGACGGTTCCGGCAGAGCTATCCGAGGCCATATTACTTGCGCATCATGCGCGCGAAACGTATTGCGGATACGTAAGCCGCTATGTGGAATAATTCCAAGCCCGCGCCATTCAGTGTCACATTCCTCGAAAACATCATGGATCATTATTTGCGCGTTCCTGTTTCCTTCTTTGCTCACACCCCTGGTGTATTGAATTTCCACCTTCGCCTGGTTATCAGTCAGTTGTTTTAACAGCATTTCAATAGCGATAATCATATCTAACGGCTCAAATCCTGCTACCACGCACGGTATGTGGTGATCCTGGCAGATAAAATGATAAGGATTAGATCCAATAATCGAGCTGACATGTCCCGGACATAAAAACCCGTCAATCCGAACCTGTCCGCCATGCAACAGAGCTGCCATAGCCCGAGGCATAGTCTTGTGTGCGCAGAGTACCGAATAGTTGGATAAGTTTCTTTCCAAAGCCTTTTTGAGTGTCCAGGCCACAGTTGGCGCTGTCGTCTCAAAACCCACACCCAGAAATACCACGGTTCGTTCCGGATGCTTTTCCGCTTCCAGAAGGACGTCACCAACAGAATATACAATGCGAATATTCGCGCCTTTCGCGCGCTCAAGTTCCAAAGAACTTTCCGATCCAGGTACACGAACCATGTCCCCAAACGTGGCAATCGAAATTCCAGGCAGACGTGAAATTGCGATGGCGCGATCGATAAACGCGTTTGGCGTGACACATACCGGGCACCCCGGACCTGAAATCAGTGTGATATTACCGGGCAAAAGAGAGCGTAGCCCCGAGCGGAACGCTGTCATGGTATGGGTTCCGCATACCTCCATAATCTTAATGCGTCGGCCGATCTGTCCGGCCAGTTTATGAATAATTTCAATATGAGCGGATATTGTCATGGTTTTACGCGTATCTCGTATTTCGCTTCACGAATAACGCTTCACGCTTCACGCCTTCCAGCCGTTGCCATTTGATCCGCGATGGCGTTAAATTCCTTCACGTCTTGCTCAGACCATTTACGGATGGCAAAACCAGCGTGCAATAAAACGTAATCGCCAATTTTCGGGTCGTCAATAAAAGACACAATGGCCGGCCGCCGCACGCCCTCGATTTCAACCACAGCGTTTTCTTTATCCACTTCAATAATTTTTGCTGGAATCGCTAAACACATAATTTTAACCGTTCATTCCAGAGGTCAGAGGCCAGATGACAGCACATTCTCTCTAATAGGGCCGCCAGAAAGCGAAACTCCGAACTCTCTACTTTCTCATTAACCATTGTTAAAAATTATAAGTTATAAGTTGTAAGTGCCTGCCCCTGCAGTTGCCGGGTTGCCGGACGGCCAGGGAAACTTTAGTCACTTTAGTTCACTTATCACTTTAGTCATTTATCACAACCATCAACCATTGTAACTCAGGTACAAAGTAGCAAAGGTGCCCAGCTTTCGCCCTTCCGTCTTCGCTCTGCGAGCTACGCCGGGACCAACCTTCGCTCCTTCGACTTCGTTCAGGGCTACGGCTTGGCACGCAAGTCGAGCTACGGCGAGCAGGCATAGGCACAAAGCAGAAAGAAATTGTTGCGAGTGTGGGACAGGCGTACTTCCAACTGGCGACTCCGTCGCCGACGCGGCAATACCTCTTTACACCTATACTCCGTTATTTCTTACTAACCACCCCATTCTCTTCAGATTTTTTTAACTTTGTGCCTTTATTACTCTGTGCCTTTGTGCCTACCATAGTTACTCTTGCCATTGCAATCGCCGCTTGCCCAAGTGCAATCCCGCCATCGTTAGGTGGAACCTGATGATGACTATAAACTTGGAATCCGTTCCGAATCAAGAAATTCGTTGCTCGTTCCAGGAGCAGATCATTTTGAAATACTCCACCTGACAGCGCCACCTTATTCAGATGCTCAAAATTGCGGATCATGGAACACACACTTGCGATAGCGGCCGCTACTGTATTGTGAAATTGACCGGCAATCCGGCTTCGATCAACTCCGGATCGGATATCCGTGACAATATCTTGAATCATAGGGCCAAATGAGACAACCATGCAATCGTTATGTTGTTTCATTTCATAGTGGTATTTTGATTCAATGCTTGGATCAGCCATGGTCTGCAGACGAATTGCTGCCTGCCCTTCGTAGCAGATTGGTTCGTTTATGCCCAGCAGTGCTGCAACAGCGTCAAACAAACGGCCTGCGCTTGAGGTTAATGGCGAATGAATGCCTGTCTTAATCATGTGGTTCAGAGTATTAAAATCATTATCGGATAGTACCGGCAGGAGATTGTGTAATCCGTGAATGGATTCTGAATTCAGTTCTGTTAGAGCATAACTAAGCGCCATGCGAACAGGGTTTCGAATAGCTTCTTCTCCACCCGGCATCCGATATTGCTTGAAAAATGCGGCGCGCCGCCACGTTTTGAGGTCTGCAACAAGAAATTCTCCGCCCCAGACAGTATGATCAGGCCCGAATCCTGTTCCGTCCAGCGCCACTCCTATCACAGGTTCCGTGAGATGGTGCTCCGTCATACAAGCTGCGATATGAGCATGATGATGCTGAATTGCAATACGGGTTACATTTCCGGCTGCCATTGCATAGCGCGTTGAAAGGTAATCCGGATGCAGATCGTGTGCTATGATTGCCGGCTGGACGCGCAGGAGTTGAGTAAAATCATCAATTAATTCACAAAAGAACTGGTTAGTCCGGTAGTTTTCCAGATCGCCGATATGCTGAGACAGGAATGCATGTCTGCCGCGTGTGACACAGATAGTGTTTTTGAGATCCGCGCCACAGGCCAGTATGGGTGGTCCATCAGATTGGAGTTGAATGGGGTCGGGGACAATACCACGCGAGCGTCGAAAAAAAAGACGCTTGCCCATGATGATTTTAAGCACGGAATCATCGCAGCGACGGACAATAGGACGGTTATGGATAAGGGCAGAATCTGCGATAGTTCCCAGCAGTTTTTTTAAGTTTTCCTCATCTTTTGCAATCGGCTCGTCAGCGAGATTGCCGCTGGTCATTACGAGCGGGCTGATTTTGGACAATAGAAAATGATGCAAAGGTGAATAGGGGAGGAATACGCCCACATCGTTGGTGTCCGGGGAAATAAGGCGGGAGAGAGTCGAGGACTGCCTGCGTCGAATAATCACGATTGGGCTGGCACAACATGATAATGCCTTTGCTTCATCATCGTTGATCTCGCAATGCTGACGAATGTCATCAAGGGAGGCAAACATCACGGCTAAAGATTTTACCGGTCTTGTTTTTCTTGTTCGAAGTCGGGCGATCGCCTGATCACTGATGGCATCACAGCAGAGATGAAAGCCGCCAATACCTTTGACTGCAAGTATCCCGTTGTTTTTCAGGCGCTTTGCCGACTCATCAAAAGGATCACCTGAGATCTGGATTCCGTCACTGGTGATGAGTTGCACTGTTGGTCCGCAGTCCTGGCAGGCATTTGGCTGGGCATCAAACCGGCGGTTAAGAGGTTGACGATATTCAGCATCGCATTCAGAACACATTTTGAAATTTGCCATTGATGTTTTATCGCGATCATACGGAAGTTCCCTGATAATGGTAAACCGGGGTCCGCAGTTCGTGCAGTTGATGAAGGGGTAGTGATACCGGCGATTAGCGGGATCAAACAATTCCGCGCGGCATTCTTCGCAAGTAGCCAGGTCAGGCGGCATGCCTGCCCGCAGATTTCCAGACTTGCTGCTGGAAATAATTTTAAATGGTTCTGGGTTACATGATAAATGGATTTCCTCAATGCGGATGGATTCAATATTTGCCTGTCTGGGTGGCGTTGTCTTTAATTTATCAACAAAATTTGATATGTCGGCTTCACTGCCTTCTGCTTCGATGACGACGCCGGAAGGTGTGTTTTTGACAAACCCCGACAAGGCGTGTGATAATGCGTGACGAAAAACCGTTGGCCGAAACCCGACGCCTTGCACTCGGCCACTGACGTGCATTCTGATTCTTTTTTTTACCTGACTGATCATTTGTCTCGTATCTCGTTCGGACGGAAGTGCCTAAAGTGAACTAAAGTGCCTAAAGTGAGCTAAATTCAGGCTTATAACTTATAACTTTTTTCATTTAACTTTAGTCACTTTAGCTCACTTATAACTTATAACTTTCTTTCCGCTTCACGCTTTTTCAGTGAACAGCTGTTATCCAATTAATCCAGGCATGGATGCCTTTACCGCTAAGCGCGGATACCTGAAAAATCGGCAGAGTGGAATTAACCTGTTGAATAAAGTCCAAACAGGTATTCATATTAAAATTGAGGTGTGGCAGAAGATCAATTTTGGTCAAAACAACCGCTTTGGCTTCTCTGAATAAAAGGGGGTATTTGACGGGTTTATCTTCACCTTCTGTTACGCTGAGGATGGCCACCTTACCGTGTTCTCCGATATCAAACTCGGCAGGACATACCAGGTTGCCTACGTTTTCCACTATTACCATGTCAAGTTCATTAAGCGGTAAATCCCGTAAAGCGTAATGAACGAGTTTGGCTTCAAGATGGCAGGCGCCGCCGCTGAGCAGTTGGCTGACTATGCAATCAACTTTTGCGAGACGCTCGGCGTCACGCGTGGTTTCAACATCACCTTCAAGAACAGCAAACCGGCGCTTGTTTGAGAGAGAGCGTACAATGTTTTCCAGCAGAAGTGTTTTACCGGCCCCGGGTGATCCGATCATATTCAGAAGGATTACGTTTTTCTCCCTTAGTAATGACCGTGTTTTACCCGCCCATTTATCATTAGCTCCCATCAAATCTCGGTATACTTTAATATTATGAGTTGTCATGTTTCTCAACCTCCATGCTGTCCAGGTATAATTCTTTTCCCTCGATCACGTCAATATCACTCATGCCGCACGCGCCGCATACATACATGGAATTCTGGATTTCACCATTCCATCCACAGGATTTGCATCGGCCGATAATTGGGACGAGTTTTATTTCAAGAGAAGAACCTTCGGCTGGTGTATCCTTGCTTAAAACGTCATATGCAAGCAGAAGATTGTCCTGAACCATCTGATGAGATTTACCGACCACAATCCGGACTTTAGTCAAGCGCGCCGGTTTTGGTTGAATTTTTTTCAACTCGTCCAGCACATCCTGTATAATTGTTTGGCAAATCGAAAATTCGTGCATTCAGAATCCTTAAAACAATTTTATGTTTATCTCGCGTTCTTCATTCATATATAATAAACGTTTAATCCTATGAGCCAAGAGATTTCAAAGGATTATAGTAGGACTTCAGTTTTTTTATATTGCTCCGAATTCATATTGCCGTATGCTTATGCGGTTGCTCGGTAAACATATAAAGGCATTATTGTTCATAAGAAGGTGGAGTAAATCAAGAAGAAGTTGATTCGGGATCTATAATAAATAATGGAAGCAAGATTCATAGCGCTTGCAATCTTTGTGATTGCTTATCTCCTGTTCGTGATATTGCCCACACGTCGATCGTGGGTGGCGATAACGGCTGCTGTGCTGACCGTGTTGACTCAAACGATAACTGTACAGCAGGCATTAGTGGCTGTTAATTGGAATGTAATGGGGATTTTCGTTGGAACCCTTGTTATTGCCAATCTGTTTATCGGGAGCCGGATGCCGGCATATCTGGCTGAAATGATTGTCAACCGGTCAAAAAACACATGTTTCGCGATTCTTTTTATTTGTGCGCTTACTGGTGTTATTTCAGCTTTTGTTGAAAACGTGGCAACACTCATGATTATTGCTCCTGTTGCATTATCATTGGCAAGAAAGCTCGATATCCATCCCGTGAATCTGTTGATTGCCATTGCGGTATCATCCAATCTTCAGGGTGCGGGTACTTTGATTGGCGATCCGCCGAGCATGTTGCTGGCCGGGTTTGCGAAGATGAATTTCATGGATTTCTTTTTTTATAAGGGTAAGTTGAGCATTTTCTTTGCTGTTCAGTTAGGCGCGCTGGTTTCTATGGTGTTCCTTTACTGGGTTTTCAGAAAGGAAAGACATAAAAAAACCACGCTGTTGCCGGAGGAGAAAATCCTATCCTGGTTTCCTTCAATTCTACTGGGCGTATTATTGGTTGCGTTGGCAATTTCTTCGTTCTTTGATCCTGCTTTTAGTTATCTGGCCGGGATTCTCTGTCTTATCGCAGCTGCCATTGGTGTGGCGTGGGATATGAAGGTGCACAAGGGGCCTTTGATTGATCGTGTGAAAACACTGGATTGGGATACAACTTTTTTCTTGATTGGCGTTTTTGTGCTGGTTGGCAGTTTGACGTTAACCGGCTGGACGGAAGTCATAGCCATATCGATTTCAAAAATAATCGGGCAGAATATTTTATTAGGCTTTCTTTTACTGGTGTGTATTGCCGTTGTGATGTCGGCGTTTGTTGATAATGTCCCGTTTCTTGCCGCCATGCTGCCGGTCGTGATGCTGATTTCCAGTAAGCTGTCGGTTGACCCCACGGTTTTTCTATTCGGATTGCTTCTTGGCGCCAGTATCGGAGGTAATGTGACTCCAGTCGGCGCCGCCGCAAATATCGTCTGCATGGGTATTCTTCGGAAGGAAGGATATAACGTCAGGTTTATGGATTTTGTGAAGATTGGGTTGCCTTTTACATTAGTTTCAGTTACAGCATCATGTGTGTTCATCTGGCTGGTTTGGTCGCCGTGATTAGAATGTGTATCAATAACTTGACCGCGTTTTCTAAATTCCGTAAAATGATAATGAAAATTTTGAACATCCGATTGCAAGTCATTTATAATTGATAATCGAAAATTTTAATTTCGCGGGTGTTGCTTAGTGGTAAAGCTCCAGCCTTCCAAGCTGGTCACGGGGGTTCGATTCCCCCCACCCGCTCCAAGCGACTTATGTACTGTGCAACCTTAAACATCGGTAACATTTATCCCATAGACATAGGTTACACCTTC
>CAZBGF010000085.1:0-7116 GCA_964491255.1 uncultured Verrucomicrobiota bacterium | reverse complement strand
ATTTCTCTTGAGATTTCTTCACTTTGTGCCTTTGTCACTCTGTGCCTTTGTGCCTGAGTTACTATTTTTTTTCAATTGAAACCGGAGTTCGGTTCCATTAAAAAGCCTCCGGATATTTTCCTTATGCCGCCAAGCAGCAACTGCTCCGATACAAGTAAGGACAATCGGTACGAGAAAGCCTGTTTTAATATAAAAGAACCATGCTGAAACCACGACCGCAACTACTGCTGAAAGAGATGCCACTGATACATATCGGCTTATACCAAATACGAGAACCCATATCAACAAGCCGATTCCCGCGGATGCCGGCGCAATGCCAAGCAAGGCGCCGCCGCTGGTCGCTATGCCCTTTCCTCCCTTGAAGCGAAGATAGACCGGCCAATTGTGGCCTGCAATGGCCAGACAGGCGCACAATACAGATAACCCGGGGCCTCCGCTATAGGAAAAAAAATGTTCTGACAACAGGGGAAAGATACAGGCCGGGATAAATCCCTTCAGCACGTCGCAGGAAAACGTCAGAATGCCTAAATACTTGCCCACGGAACGGAAAACATTGGTTGCGCCGATATTACCACTGCCGACTTGCCGAATATCAATTCCTTTAATACGGGAAAAAAGATATCCAAACGGAATCCCTCCCAAAAAATATGAAAGCATACCCCATACGATAAATGACGTAATTGCATTCATAGAAATTTCATTTCAGATGTCTTTCAATATTACGTATCCGTTTTGCTATATCGTCGATTCGGAATTCAATAGAGTTCAGAACCCAGAATTGAAAGTGTTCCACTTTACCCTGCTTATAAATCATCCAGAGAATTTTAATCGACACCATTAACAGACCTAACTCAAGCGACAATAAAGGCGGCAGATGAACATCAATGCTAAATAGATGCCGGAGCATCTCCAGAACAAACAGGATGATAACACCGGCAGAAAATACGATGTTGATAATTTTGTCTTTTTTAGCTGTTGCCCTTCCGCCGATCTTGCCGACAATCCCGCGAATTTTTTCTTTCTCCCTGCGGAATTGTTCCAGATCTTCCTCTATAGTCGTCATATCATGTTCGATCATCCTGGTTACTCCCTGCTTTTTCAATAGTATCTATTAAGTCATCCGAAATCAACTTTTCGCGAACAAAAATTGGTTACGAGATTCACAGGATTTACCGGCGATTCATGCATTTATTGATGCTTTTAGTCATGCCCTTTATAAATTGTTCCTCGCTGAATTGTTCGGTATTGATGCGAATAGCCGCCGGATCCCAGGAAAGAGAGGCACATCGCTCAACCGCTTCTGTCAGAGCCTGTTGCGTCTGCTCATAAAAGAAAACCCCTGTTATTCCTTCTGTAACCGTCTCGAGCGCGCCTCCTCTGCCATACGCGACCACTGGCCGGCCGCAAGCCTGTGCTTCAAGCGGAACAATACCGAAATCTTCCTCACCGGTAAAAACCAGGGCCCTGCAATGGCGATATAGTTCGCGTATATGTTCATCAGAAGCCCATCCAATGAATTGTATGTTCTTTTCTCGTGTAGCGTGGGCTTGATCAGCCAGTTTTCGTAATCGGTGCAATTCGGGGCCAGCTCCCACAATGATCAGCGGATAACCGAGTCGGGCATATGCTTGAACAGCCAGGTCAATTCGTTTGTAGGGAACAAGCGCTGAAACAATAAGATCATATGTTCCCATATCCCGACCACGTATCATTCCCGGGCAACGGGCAGGGTCCGGAGTCCAATAAGATCTGTTCACGAAAGGATAAACCACATCAGCCTCACGTCCATAGAAATCACGAATACGTTTCTGAACATGTCGGCTTATAGTGACAAAAAGGTCCACACGCTTAGACGCTTCGCGATCCCACGCCCGTAATTTTCTCAATATCGGTGACAGCGCCATTTTTTTTAATGGATTTTTTCCGAAATACTCATCATAGAACAGCCATGCATAGCGCATTGGCGTAAAACAATAGCAGAGATGACGTGTGTTTCGACAAGGCTTGAGACCCTTTGCCACACAATGACTTGTGCTGATTAATAAATCAGCTTCCACTGTGTTTACAGCTTCAATCGCGGATGGAAAAAGAGGCAGGAAAAGCCTGTAATTTTTCATAATCCCCGGTATGTGCTGGAGCCATGAGGTCGTGACATGATGATGGTTAATCGTATCTGAAACAGCTGATGGTTTATGGATCAAGGTATAAACCGGAGCTTCGGGAAAACCACGGCACAGCAGTTCAAGAATTCGTTCGCCACCGCGCATACCGGTCAGCCAGTCATGTGATAGAATAACTTTTAAATCTTTCCATTGAGAAAGAAATGTCGTCATGCCAATGCTTTCCAATATGCTTCAAGGGTTTGCCGGGCGGTTTGCATCCATGTAAATTTCGATGCGTGCTCAAGACCCCGGCTTATCATGTTTCCAGCCATCTGCGGATCGGTAAACACGCGCTTGATGGATTCGGCCAGGCCGATTATGTCGTTAGGCTGAACTTGCAACGCGGCATTGCCAGCCACCTCAGGCAACGATCCTTTATTACTGCAGATTACCGGTGTTCCGCAGGCCATGGCTTCAATCACTGGCAGTCCGAACCCCTCGTAGAGTGACGGGAGTACCAATACATCTGCATGCTGGTACTCAGCAACCAGTTGTTCTTCTGACACATAACCGAGCCATGAGATGGCATTCTGTACTCCCAGGGCCTCGGCTCGGCGGAAAGCCTCAGGATATCTAATATCCTTCGAACCTGCCAATCGAAGTTCTGTCGGAAACTCGTACAGCTCGCGCAATTTTGCAAATGCTTCAACCAGGCCGACAAGATTTTTATAAGGATCAGGCCGCCCAACCCAGAGAATAATTTTAGAACCTTTTGACTTCTGGGTATGCTCCTGTCCTTTCAGAGTGTTTTTCTCAATGATATTTTGGGCAGGTAACGGTCTAAAAAGAGAGGACACCCCGACATAAACAGCAAGCACGCTGTCTTCCCTTTCCGGCGGGATACGAAGCTGACGAAGCACATCATTGCGTGAGCATTGACTGTCTGTGATAATAATATTCGAGCGTATGCCTATTTGATGCATAAGCATTCGGTAGATGGGGAAAACACGGCGTTTTCTGGATCGCGGCGCGTATTCGGGAAAAATCAACGGAATAAGATCGTGAATGGTTGTGACACATTGAATCCGATTTAAGTGGAGGCGTGATGACGCGTGTGGTCTGGTACGATATCGCGGAAAAGCCAGAAGAGGAATCATATAATTCGTCGAGTGAAAAACATTCAGACGCTGTTCGGCAAGAATGCCGGGCAATCTCAACTGGTTTTTCAAAGAAAACAACCCGAACGGCAGAACACAGGTACTGAAGTTTTTTGCCTGATCCAGTCCGGTTTCTTTCTCTGTTCTGGTTCTTAAATCATCATCATCGAAAAAGACAACATAATTATTCTCATTATCCAGAATCACGAGATGCCGGATCAGCTCCCGTGTATACAAGCCAATGCCGGAAATTTCCCTGAAAACCCAACGAGCATCAATGCCAATTTTCATTGTCCGACTTTCCTGTATATTTCCCATGTTTTCCGAGCGGTTTCCTGCCACGTATAATGTGCGGCATGAGACAGGCCTTTGTCAATCCATGTTTGCCTTCTCGATGCGTCTGAAATCAAATCCATGGCTCCCGACGCCCATAAATCAGCGTCATTATCACGCAGCAGCAAAGCGGCTTCTCCGAGCACTTCCGGCAGAGAACCGGCAAAAGAGGCTATGACTGGTGTTCCGCAGGCCATGGCTTCGAGCGGCGGCAATCCAAAGCCTTCGTATAAGGAAGGAAACAGGAACAGTTCAGCTCCGGCATAAAGAGCGGGTAATTCTTCATCTTTGATATATTCAAGATACCGGATATCCAGCGACCTATTGGAATTTCGTATGCGACTTAAAATCGATTCGTATTTCCAGCCCCGCATGCCGGCCAGCACCAGGTATCCGTCAAACGTTGTCATGCGTTCAAACACTTTAATGAGGAATTCAATATTTTTCCTGGGCTCGATCGTTCCGACCATAAGCAGGTAGGGTCGATCCAGTCCCTTTGTCCGGCGCAAAAGATCTATTTTGTTGTGATCAGGCGATGTGATATGATTTGATAGTCCGAGATGAATAGGAAAAATTTTGTCCGAATTCACGTGCAGGCATTCGACGATTTCATCAGCACTGAATTGAGAATCAGTAATTACGGCATCGGCACGCTGAACAGTACCTGCAATACCGGCAGTGAGCCATGCAAGATTTCGTGATTCGGCAAACTGAGGATATCGCAGAAAACTCATATCATGAATCGTTACAACAGTTTTGCCGGATGTGATCGGAGGAATGATAAAATTTGGAAAGTGATAGAGATCAGCCTGACCTGCCAGTAAATTAAATGGCGGCCAACGGAGTGTTTTCCAGCTTTTTTGAACGATTCGACCCGGACACCAGTGAATTACTTTTTGCTCCATTCCAGGAGTTGAAAATGGCACGCCGCGGCGCTGGAAATCAAAAAAGAATAAACGTACAATATCATTCCCGCGCAAGCGTCCAAGATGTTCAACGAGCGAGCGAGTGTATCGTCCGACTCCCGCGCGCTGAGTCAGGGCAGGTTGAATATCGATACAAATTTTCAGAGGATTTCCTTTTTTCTATTGACATTCATTGTTATCATTCTAATAAATATAAAGATATTAAACAATAATTGATAGAAATTATTTATATTCGGCTTTAACCAAATTTTTAAACAAAAAAGTTAAATATTCGGTAAACCCCGTGCTGACGCACCTTGTACAGGCTGAAGCATATCCAATCGCGCATACGAGATGCGCTCCTACACCACGGGGTTCCGTGTAGGAGCCGATCTTGATCGGCGATCAGGGCAGCTCAAAACGAAATCCGAGATGTTTTGACCGTCCGCATGCCATAGACGCGTAAAACCACTAAAACAGGAAGAATAATAAATGGCGTTACCAACGACAAGACCCGAAGTAAGCCAGACGCAGCAATTTGATAAATTAACAGCATCGGAATTGTACTGCCAAAAATGCAAGAAATTGCAACCAGTGCGGGAACGTCTTTTGCTGGTTCTGCCTCAAGGTGAGTTGTTTGAGTATCGATGTGTTGCTTGCGGAGAGTCGCTGGGATCCCGTGAAGTGAAGGAACCTGCGCGACAGATTCTCTGTCCATAACGCGACATTTCGAAACCAGCTTGTCTACTCAGCTACCTACTTTCTCAACTACGAAACACCCAGCCTTCGCGACGACGGAGCGACTACGACATCGTGAAGGCGCGAAATTGGGACAAATTAAGCCCGTGAAACGCTTGGCGGACGAACACCGGGCTCAGGTTATCAACTATCTGAAAACAACGGGCAAAATTTCAGGTGACGCGCTCCTGCCGTCGCGTGCCTGAGATTAGCGTTATGTCTCAGAATAAACAATTGACTATTGTACGTAATACGGTACACTATTAAGTACACATAGGAGGAGACACATCATGCAAAGACTTATTCTCGATAAAGATATAAAACCAATGTCAGAGTTTCGCGCACACACGGCCTCTTGTATTCATCAGGTTCAAAGTTCTAAAAGACCAGTCGTAATTACCCATCATGGCAAGAGCGCTGCCGTGCTGATTGACGTTGCTGAATTCGAATCTATGTCGCAGCGACTGGAGCTTCTTGAAGATATCGCGGCCGGAGAATCCATGATCGACGCTGGCAAGGGTATCACCCACAACAAAGCTCGCAAAATGGTCTTAGAGAAAATTTCGAAATGAGGATTCAATGGTCCCCTCTTGCCGTCGACAGAGTCAGCGAAATTGTCGACTATATCGCCCAAGACGATCCGCTTGCGGCAGACAGGTGGGTTCGATCTGTATTTGATCGAGTTAAACAGATCAAAGACTTTTCCAAAAGTGGACGTTATGTTCCCGAAATCAATCGAAAAGACATCAGGGAGCTGGTCTACGGAAACTATCGTATTATCTATCGCATCGAGACAACGGTAGTTTCCATTCTTACTGTCAGGCATTTTAAGCAGATTCTCCCAATTGAAGATATCTACAATGCTTAGAAGTGAAAAGAAAGGCATTGAACAAGTCATCGCTTTCTTCAATGGAGTGCCGAGATATTTACAAAATAATGTGCTCAATCAATCGTAGGCCGAAGGAGTGTAACAGGCCCTTATGGTAACAACATCGTAAAAAAATTTACGATGTTAGACCTTATATAACCGAAGTAAACAATTTATTGTCTACTCTACCGTGTGAATGGTGAATTATATCGGGAAAGAAAAGATTTGTATGACGGAGAGAGGCAGGCGAATTTGAAAGAAAGCGTTGAACCAAAGTGTTGTCGGTGCTGTTTTCAAAAAATCGAACTACGTGCCAAGGCTCGCCAGTATTGCGGACGGCCGTTTAAAAACAGTCATTCTCAACATCAAGAGATAAGAAACAAACAAAAAGGACACCATATTTTCTTTTTGCAATGTGCGCAGGCACTTTGTATATTCCCACTGGTAAGACTGAATATAGGAGAATCCTTATGAAAGCACTATCCACAGCAAGAATGTCATCCAAAGGACAGGTTGTAATTCCTGAAGATGTGAGGAGAAAACTTGGCCTTACGACCGGGTCTCAATTTGTAGTGGTTGGAGAAAATGACGTCGTAATCTTGAAGACAATCATTAGCCCATCCATGCGTGAGTTTGATTCCCTGGTTAAGAAAGCTCGGCAACAAGCCAGGGCAGCAAAAATGACTCAGTCAGACATTTCAAAGGTGATCGCCAAAGTCCGGGGCAGAAGGTGAAATTGATAATCGACACCAACGTCTTTATATCTGGTGTTTTCTTCTCCGGACCTCCCCACGAAATTCTCAATGCCTGGCGACATGGCAAAGTCACCCTCGTCACTTCGCCAGATATACTGGATGAGTACCGGCGCGTGGGAGAAGAACTCGCCAGTAGGTTTTCCGGCGTGGATCTTGAGCCATGGCTTCAATTGTTGACGGGCAAGGCTCAAGTGATCGAAGCTGCAGCCCTTGAAGAAGATGTATGTGGCGATCCTGATGATGACAAGTTTCTCGCTT
>CAZBGF010000084.1:0-7192 GCA_964491255.1 uncultured Verrucomicrobiota bacterium | reverse complement strand
GCCGAAGATTAAGATT
The DNA here is from genome assembly GCA_964491255.1 of uncultured Verrucomicrobiota bacterium. Lineage (GTDB taxonomy): Bacteria > Verrucomicrobiota > Kiritimatiellia > JAAZAB01 > JAAZAB01 > CAZBGF01. The sequence goes on along the minus strand of CAZBGF010000084.1, from coordinate 7,176 downwards.
AGGATTACGAGTAAGAGTTGCCGCTCCAGCGGCCTAACTGAAACCGCAAGGGGTTGGCAATTGCAACTGCAAAATATGGAGTTAATAAATAATATGAAACATTCTCTGAAAATAGGAATAAGTTTTGGTTTAACCTCAGGAATCATTACAACTTTGGGACTTATGGTGGGGCTCCATTCAGGGACTCATTCAAAGCTGGTGGTAATTGGCGGAATTCTTACAATTGCAATTGCAGACGCTTTCTCTGACGCACTTGGCATACACATTTCCGAGGAATCTGAAAACGCACATACCGAAAAACAAATATGGGGTGCCACCTTAGCAACGTTTCTGTCAAAGCTCTTGTTTTCATTGACTTTTCTTATACCTGTCATCTTATTTGAACTCTCGACAGCCATTATTATCAGCATAGTCTGGGGTATGCTTGTGCTTGCTATCTTCAGTTATATGATGGCCGTATCCCAGGGGCAGAAGCCCGCGAGAGTCATATCCGAGCACTTGATCATAGCGTTTCTGGTCATAGCAATCACACATTTCGTTGGTAACTGGATTTCCTCATCTTTCAACTAGTGTAGCGCCCGGCCTCAATAACCCAAGCCGCCAATATCAGATTCGTCAAAAAAAAATCAAAAAAGTCTTGCCCCGCTCGATCTATTTGGCTATATTGCCAAATAGTTAAAAGTGAGGAAATATGGATATTCAACGAAAAAAGCGTCTGCAGAGTCGGGCAAATATTCTGAAAGCCCTGGCACATCCTTCCCGGTTGTTGATTGTGGAAGAGTTGGCGAAGGGAGAACGATGTGTCTGCGAACTGCAAAAAATGATAGGCGCTGATATCTCAACTGTCTCAAAACATCTCGCTGTATTGAAAAAGGCCGGGCTCGTTCACGATGACAAGCGCGGCCTGCAGGTTTTCTACTGCTTACTGTCACCGTGCGTGATGAATTTCTTCGGCTGTATCGAATCAGTCATTGAAGCACACAAGACGAAAGTAACAGCAGGATAATTTTCTTTTTTTTTCATTATTACTTGGCAGTTACGCCAACTACTAGCAGAGGATTGTTTACATGGACTGGAAGAAAGAATGGAAAAAACTGGCAGTGATTACGGCTGTCTTCCTGGCGTGTTTTTATTTACCGGTAGGTCGTGTCAGGTTCGATAACGCGATACTGGAATCACTGCACTTAGTCAAGTGGTATGCACAGGAGCATGTGCTGCTATGCCTGATCCCTGCTTTCTTCATTGCGGGCGCTATTGCTGTTTTCGTGAGTCAAGCATCCGTAATGAAATACCTCGGGGCCAGGGCCAATAAGGTTTTAGCCTACGGAGTGGCATCCGTGTCCGGAACGATTCTTGCCGTTTGTTCGTGCACCGTACTTCCTTTGTTTGCGGGTATCTACCGCATGGGTGCAGGTCTTGGACCTGCAACAGCGTTTCTCTATTCCGGCCCGGCAATCAATGTGCTTGCCATTGTGCTGACAGCCCGAGTACTCGGTCTGAAACTTGGTATTGCCCGGGCTGTGGGAGCTGTCCTGTTCAGTATCATAATCGGGTTGCTCATGCATCTTATCTTCCGGAAAGAAGAAAATGCCAAGGCCAAAGCCCAAATGGCCATGCCGGAACCGGAAATCAAACGCCCCCTCTGGCAGAATATCATCTACTTCTTTGTTATGGTGGCCATCCTTGTCTTTGCGAACTGGGGCAAGCCGACGCAAGAGACCGGTTTATGGCAAGCCGTGTATTCGGCGAAGTGGATTATCACCGGCATATTCTCAATAGCTTTAGCAGTCATACTCATCGCATGGTTTAGAATGAAGTGGTGGAAAGTAACGTTGGCTGCTGTGCCCGCGGTAGTACTTGCCCTCTTATTCCCAGACAGACCCATAGTCCCGTTCGCAGCCGGTGTGATCGGATTATCCACGATTACCAGCCAGGACAAGGGCGAGTGTGGAGAGTGGTTCGCATCCACATGGGGCTTTGCCAAGCAGATCATGCCTCTACTGTTCGCAGGGGTGATTGTCGCGGGATTACTGCTTGGTCAGCCCGGTGGTGAAGGCCTTATTCCATCACAATGGGTTGCCAAATTCGTCGGTGGAAATTCATTATGGGCCAACCTGTTTGCCTCGGTGGTCGGTGCATTCATGTATTTTGCGACCTTGACTGAAGTGCCTATTCTCCAGGGACTAATCAATAACGGCATGGGCCAGGGACCGGCGTTGGCGTTACTTCTTGCCGGCCCGGCCCTGAGTCTTCCGAATATGCTAGTTATTCGCAGCGTGATGGGAACAAAAAAGACGGTTGTATTCGTGAGTCTGGTTATTGTAATGGCGACGGTTAGCGGAATAATATACGGTGTTATTGTCGGATAGGAGGTGAAGTTAAATGAAAAAGATTCAGATTCTTGGTGCCGGATGCCCAAAGTGTAAACAGTTGGCCGAAAACGCCGAAACAGCGGCAAAGGAACTCGGCATCGAGTACGAGTTGAAAAAAGTCACTGATATCAATGAGATTACGGGGTTTGGGGTCATGATGACGCCCGCTCTTGTTATTGATGGAGAAGTTAAGACCAGTGGCAAGGTGGCTGTTCCCGAGGAAATCAAAGGTTGGCTATTGTAGTGTAGTTTGGAAGTACTGTTAAAAATAACATGAAAAAATGAACAATTCCTAATCTTACTCATAATCATAATCTCTCTTGAATGTTCCAAATACTCGCGCTACACGGGCATAAGAGGATTAAGATTAGGATTTAGATTAAGATTAGGATTAGGATTTAAAGAGGAAATGTCTGTATGAAAGCGAAAAACATAGTGACCGGGATTCTTCTGGCTTTCGTAGCTGTCAGCGCGGGTTATCTCGTTGTAAAGGAACTGCGTCCCGGTCGCAGATCTCACGCTCAGCCTATACCTGACCAGTCAATATCAGGCGATTTGCCTGCGAGTTCGACCAATAACGCGACCAATGAGCGTAAGGTGATTGCATATTACTTTCACGGTAACTCTCGTTGTGCAACATGTCGAAAACTCGAGGCCTACACTCAGGAAGCCATTGCCAGAGACTTCGTCAATGCTCTTAAGGACGGCGAACTTGATTGGCGGGTAGTTAACATTGATGAACCGGAAAATGAACACTTCATCCAGGATTACCAGTTAACGACCCGTTCTGTCGTGCTTGTGGAAACAATTGACGGCAAACAGAAGATGTGGAAAAATCTTAACCGTATCTGGGACCTGGTCCGCAACAAAACTGAGTTCCAGCAATACATTCGAGACGAGACAAAGGCTTTTCTGGAGAATAGTGGCTAATGACTGAAATGCTTGCAGGACTCGTATCTGCATTGTGGCTTGGCATTCTGACCTCTATCAGTCCTTGCCCTCTGGCCACAAACATTGCCGCGATTTCTTACGTGGGTCGACGCGTTGCCAACCCATTTAAGGTCTTCGTGACCGCACTGCTGTATACCTGCGGCCGGGCTCTGACCTACCTGGTTTTGGGCATCCTACTGGTCACAAGCCTCCTCTCAGCCCCTTACGTGTCCCACATACTTCAGAAGTACATGAACAAATTGCTCGGGCCGATCCTTATACTGGTTGGAATGGTTCTGCTGGAGCTTATTCGGTTGAATGTATCCGGTGCCGGGATCAGCGAGAAGATGCAGAAACGAGTTGAAATGTGGGGGATGTGGGGCGGACTGCTGCTGGGGATTATCTTCGCGTTGTCATTCTGCCCTATATCGGCCGCGCTCTTTTTCGGCAGTCTCATCCCCATTGCCGTGCGGGTGGAGTCAGGGCTGCTTATTCCCTGCGTGTATGGTATTGGAACCGCTTTGCCGGTATTGGTTTTCGCTCTATTAATTGCTACGGGGGCTAAGTCCCTTGCTCAGGTGTTCAACCGGCTCGCGACTTTTGAGCGATGGGCAAGGCAGATCACCGGTGTTATTTTTATCGGCGTTGGGATATATTACTCGCTTGTGTATATCTTTGGCGTCTTCTGATTATCGAAGTTGAGCAAGGGCATCAAGGATGACTGAAAAGAGAAGAAACCACGAAGAGTATCTTAGCCACAAAAAGAGGCACAGGAAAAGACCCGCCATGCCATGGCGTAGAGTTAAGTTTTTATTTTATCACGTTTTTCATCATCAGAAAATATACTGTATTGAATATTGAAACTAAATAGATTTGCCTGTTTATCGGTTCAATATCGGGGTATCGGGCAAAATTGCCTTATATGTAAATGTCCTGCAAAAAGGAGTTGAAAATGAAAGTTCTCACTGACATTCCGTTTGAACTAAGCATAAATGCTTTACTTAGTGAAAATCATATTGAAGAAGGCACTGATGATGCAATAGAAATGCAAAACCTTATCGACATGGTTGGCAAAATCGGAAAACCCAAGGTTCTTTACAAGGAATGCTTTATCGATAAAAAAGGAACAGACACTATTTCAATAGGTGATACTACATTCAGAAGTCATGTATTAAGAAAAAAATTAGACATGGTTGAACGTATTTTTGCATATATTGCTACCTGTGGTAGAGAAGTTGATGGAATTGAGCTCCCAAAAGGGGATTTTCTAAAGGAGTACTGGCTGGATACAATCAAACAAATCCTTCTTGGTTTCAGCAGAGAATATCTTAATGAGTACCTCTCTCAAAAATATAAGATTGGCAAAACAGCATCCATGCAACCAGGTTCCGGTGATATAACTGTCTGGCCCATTGAACAACAGAAAGAACTTTTTTCGATTTTCGGGGATGTTGAAGGTCTTATTGGAGTAAAACTAACAGATTCATTTCTGATGTTACCAAATAAATCCATATCAGGTATAATCTTTGCGACAGAGATTGATTTTAAGAGTTGCCAACTATGTCATCGTGAAAACTGCCAGGGAAGATGCGCTCCTTTTGATAAGGATTTGTGGGAATCAATACAGCCGGACTGACAGACGTCATACTGACGACCAAGCCGGATAATATTGATTCAATGACTGAATGGAATGACCCTCTTTGTCAGGACATCCGGAAGCACCTGCCGGCAGGTGCAAAAACGAGCGATTATATAACAAATCTCTATATTTCAGCGAGAAAAGAATGAAACGCAGACTTCTGCAAATCGCATTTTGCAGAAGCCTGTCTAAATCAAAACAAGAAGGGCAGGCAACCATTGGCCACGTGTCACGTCGCGCAGGCGTGAGCGCTTCGCCCAGGCGAGAGACGGATCAACTATTATCCCCTTCCCCAAGAAACTCAAGCATTCTGGTGATCGGAGCGCGCGCCTTCTCAGCAATCTCCGGCGATACAATCACTTCTGGAGCCATATCTTCCAGGCACCATAGAATCTTCTCCAGTGTTGTCAGTTTCATGTCCGGACAGTCAGCCAAAGGGGACACTGGATAGAACTGCTTGCGGGGATTTTCTTTACGTAAGCGGTGAAGCATGCCTATTTCTGTGCCTATTATGAACTCATTTGCCTCATTCTCCATGCAGAAACGAAGTATACCCGTAGTACTGGCCACTGCGTCTGCCATATCTATTACGGCAGACCGACACTCCGGATGGACCACAAGCTTCGCTTCCGGATGCGCGAGCCGTGTTGTCTCAACATGTTCAGGAAGTATTCGCTGATGGGTTGGACAATATCCGTTCCATAGGATTAATTTGCGTTTTGCTTTCCGTGCGGCGTAGGTTCCGAGATTCCTGTCAGGCACGAACAGAATCTCCTGATCCTTGGGATATCCGGCCACCACCTCGCAGGCATTGGCTGAAGTGCAGCAGATGTCACTCATTGCCTTGACAGCGGCAGAGGAATTGACATAGGTCACCACCACGGCATCAGGGTGTTCGGATTTAAAGTTCGTCAATTCCCTTAGTGTGATCATATCGGCCATTGGGCATCCGGCATGCTCATCCGGCATCAACACTTTCTTGCCAGGACACAGAATGGCAGCGGTTTCCGCCATGAAATGAACACCGCAAAACACAATGACCTCAGCATCAGTCGCGGCAGCTGTTCGGGACAGTCCCAAACTATCACCCACAAAATCACCGATATCCTGGACCTCGCCCCGCTGGTAATTATGAACCAGGATCACGGCTTTTCTGACCTTGCAAAGCTCACGAATGCGAAAGATAAGATTATCAGACATCTGTTTTCTCCATTTCATTGCGACTCAGTACTTCGTTCATGCTGCCAATCCGGTAACCGGATAAATCAAGGGTCACATAAGAAAACCCTATACTTCGAAAACGAGAGATGATTCCTTCCCGAAGCTCAGATGTTATCCGGGAAAAATCATCTACAGACACTTCAATGCGAGCTACCGAACCATGATGACGCACGCGGTATTGGTGAATACCAAGCTCACATAAATATTCTTCAGCTAAATCAACCTGACGCAGTTTCTCTTTAGTGATTGGGTCTTTATATGGAATGCGGCTCGCGAGACATGCGAATGACGGCTTATTCCAGGTAGGCAGCCCCATCTCCCTTGATAGCAAACGGACTTCTTCCTTCCTTAGCCCAACCTCCTTCAACGGAGAACACACATGCTGTTCATCGGCTGCCTGGCGACCGGGACGAAAATCAGAGAGATCATCCACATTGGAGCCGTCCGCCACATGTTCAAAACCCTCAGCTTTGGCAAGATGCCAGAGCATCCGAAACAGTTCCATCTTGCAATAGTAACAACGATCCGGAGAATTTCCAGTAAAAGCTGTAATGGCAAGCTCTGAAGTGTCAATCATACGATGGAGAAACCCGAATTTTTGTGCCAGTACTGAAGCCTCTTTGCGCTCCCTCGAGGGATAAATCTCAGAACAGGCAGTCACCGCAATGCACTGCTTACCCAACACATCATATGCTACCTTAGCCAGGAAAGTACTGTCAACTCCGCCGGAGAAGGCAATCACCAGCGTTCCAAGGTTTTTCAAGTATTCCTGCAAGGCCGAAAGTTTTTGGGACGCTTCGTTATATATGACTGCATCCTTTTTCTTTCCGCTAACAGATTCGTTCATGCTAAGCCTCTCCGCAAGTGACATTGTTAAGGCAGGGACCCGCCGTCGCCAAGGCTATGGCGGGCAGGCAGCCTCGCCCTACCCTTTTTGAAATTCCTAAGTGTCCAGCTTCAAGCCCAACTCTTAGGAATTTCAAAAAGGGTAGGGCGAGGCTGCCTGCCCGCCAT
>CAZBGF010000083.1:0-7237 GCA_964491255.1 uncultured Verrucomicrobiota bacterium | reverse complement strand
TCTCCAGCCGCCTTGCCCAGCGCAAAAACGGCGGTAATCATTGTCAAGGTATTTAACGGACACTACACTAGTGTAGTGTCCGTTATTTGCTTCACATACAGAGGAATGGAACCTTCATGTCTTCCGTCAATAGCAAGATCGATCGTATACTCACCAAAGGTTTCCAGTTTGATTTTTTGAATAACTAACACGACATTAGCGGCAACCGTGGAATCTTCCGGTCTTAACCGGATTACAAGAGTCGCGTCAAGACCGGGCAAGACCAACTTGCCGTCCATGTCCGCGAATGTAACGCGTAACCGGTGATTGCCTTCCTCGATCCTGGAGAAACGAATTTTGACAGCTATAGCGCAGAGAGGATGAATAGCCGGTGTTTTTTTCGCAAAGATATGATCAAAAGATCCGAGAACATTCAGTTTTCCTCCCGAATCCGTTGCAGCGTCACAGAGTGTAAAAAGTTCAATTTTCATTTTTTGATTCCTTATTTAAATACAATAAGCGTTCATTTCATATTGTCGAGTAATTTATTGCAGATCAATACTTTATCCGAATACTAATTTATTTTATTTAATTAATAGGACGCAGATTTTCGCAAGATATACGCAGATAATTAAGTGTATATTTCAAATCCTCTTAATCTGCGTTTATCTGCGTCCAAAAAATACAAATTCCTATATATTCAATTAGTAACTGCTATGATTGAACAGCCATCCCAACAAACAGGAATGCAGTCATACCCAGCGACACACTAACTTTCAACAACATTATGAAAACTCTGGCGAGTACTGCCCCCCACGCGATATCAGCAGCCTGTGCTGACTTTTTCAGGCGATACCGCTCTACCGCAAACACGAGGCTGAAACCGCCGATCAGCATCCCCAACAAATTGCCCAGGATCGGAACCGGGATCAATGTACCCAAAATAAGCCCAAGCAATCCGCCTACAACAGCCGCAATTCCAGCCAGCTTTGATCCTCCTCGCCGTCTGACGCCCAATGCACCGGATAAAGCTTCAACGACTTCCACAAAGGCGGCGAGCACGATAAATATCAGGATAGTCCACAAGCCGGGAAATCCATTATGCTTTATCACAGCGGCCAGAATTGTTCCAGCAATAACAAGCCATGTTCCGGAAATCGACAGACAGGACAACAGGATTCCGGCGGCACACAGAATCACAACAGCGGCCAGTCCCAGCCACACGGCTATGGATTGCATCTGGGGTAAAAATTCCATCATTGCCATCATTGTGATTATCATAACGTCAAGTGACATCCATAGACAATGAAAATGATATGAAAAAAAGTGCTTGTGATTACTCACGTGAAGGGCTACAAAAAGAAGCTGGAATTGTGAAATGATCATGACTACTTACGTAGTTAGCCTGAAGCTGTTTAGGCTGTAGGAGAAAAACATGCGTGATCATACAAAACTCAGTGCGTTTGAATTGGCCGACGAAATTACGATTCTGATCTATCAGGTAACCAAGGCCTTTCCCAAAGAGGAAATCTACGGGCTGACTTCCCAAATGAGGAAAGCAGCGGTTTCAGTTGCATCAAACATCGTTGAGGGATGCACGCGTGAAAGTCAGGTCTAGGCTGAGAAAGTGCTTGGCGCCCTGATACGGTCAATGCGTTCCGACCGGAAGGGGAGTCAGGACTAATAGCCTTCAGCTTACAGGCTAAACAACCTGAATAGTTATAAATGATCAAACATTGAGATGAGAATTATGCAGGCTTTAAGTCCAGAACGGCTGGAACCGGAAACCATCCATCTCCACGGCGGAGACGGAGCCTATGAACTGAGCGCGCAAATCCTGCCAAAGCTTGGCGCGAATTTGATTTCATTCAACTTCAACGGCACAGAACTGATTCACTGGGATGAAAAAGCGTTTCTTGCTGATATGAAGTTTACCGGCGCGTTCAACATGTTCCCGACACCATGCCGACTGGCAAATTGTTCGTACGAGTTTGAAGGAAAGAAAATCGTTCAGAGGAAAAAAGGAAAAGATGTTTTTATTCACGGCCTCATCCGCGATGAAATCATGGAAAGTCGGAATGACGGCGATAGGATTACCTCATGGCTGAACATTAATCCTGACCATGCCGTATTTGAGGGATTTCCCTTCAAATGTATGTTCAGCGTAACGCACTCCCTTCATAAGCCCGACTCTAAAGACAGCCCGGCAGAGCCGGGATACGGATCCGGTCTGACTGTCAGTTTCAGAATACAGAATAACGATTCCTCAAATATACCCTGCGGGTACGGCATTCATCCGTTCTGGCGTATTCAAGGTCAACGCAAAGACGTACTGGTGAGCATTCCGTGCGATCACGTCCTGGAGCTTAAAGACCTGATACCCACGGGCAACTATATGCCGGTGACGGGCACTGATCTGGATCTGCGCAAACTGAGAAGCATTGAAAATCTGTATATTGATAATACATTCTGGAAACGGAAGCCGGGCAAAAAGGCTGAAATCGTATTCAAAGCAATTGGCAGAAAAATCGTGATTGAAGCCAGTGATAATTTCCCGATTAAGATTGTGTACTCACCGGAAAACAAGGAATATATTTGCGTGGAAACCCTGACTACGAGTCCGAACGCGCCTAACCTGGTTTCAACAGGCAAAGAAAACATAGCTAATATGCTCGTGATTCCACCGGGTGATTCAGCAGAAGGATGGATCAGATACACGGTCGAACCGGTCGGCAACGGATGATAGGACAGCATTCAAGCTTATCCCCTTTCGTACAAAATAGTTAGACTTCTGCAAAATAGCAGGAGCGCCCCGTACGTACGGGGCGTTGCACGAGCAAGGCTCTTGAATAACAGGCCTCGCCTTGGCGGGGTAAACAAAAATCTTGCCCCGCGTTTCGCGGGGGCCTGTTTTCCTATCATTGAACGCGCAAATGAAACAATTTTGCAGAAGTAATACAAAATTCGGGTACTGAATTTTCATGATAGAAATTATTATAAAAATACTTGCTCTGTTTTGCGCAATTATCCCGCACGAAGTAGCGCATGGATATGTTGCTTATCGGCTGGGGGATCCTACGGCTCGGGACGCAAAACGTTTAACACTGAATCCTCTTGCCCACCTTGATCTGTTCGGTTCCATTCTTCTACCGTTATTGCTTTTCTGGCTAAGGAGTCCGGTTCTGTTCGGCTGGGCCAAACCTGTTCCCTTCAACCCATCTTATTTCCGTAATCCCAGGAAGGGTATTATGCTAGTTGGCGCGGCCGGGCCGGTAACTAATTTTATTATTGCTGTTTTGTCCGGACTGCTGGTCCGCATCTTCGGGCCAACCGGATATTTTGGTTTGTTCCTTGTATTTTTATGCGTTACGAACGTGATTCTAGGGGTGTTCAACCTGATTCCCATTCCGCCGCTGGATGGATCCCGCGTGGTGATCGGACTGATTCCGAAAAGCCTTGTGCCTGCCTTTTTGCGGCTTGAGCGCGTGGGATTTATTCTCATCTTCGTTCTGCTTTGGATGGGAATTCTGAATCGTATGATCATTCCAATCGCCGGTTTTATGCTGAATCTTCTGATGGGTACGGGTGCATGATGATTCGATATATCATACGCCGCGCCCTGTATATGATTCCGACTGTCTTCGGAGTTGTTGTTATTACCTTCATTCTCTTTAATATCGTTGGCGGCAGTCCAGCGTCCATGACATTAGGTAAAAACGTCTCGCCGAAAACTTTGGAAGAATTCGACGAACAGCGAGGATTCAATAAACCGCTTTTTTTCGGACAATGGACAGGCACGCGAGCATACCAGAATACATTATTCAAACGAAACGCGGGCCCATGGCGCGGTATGGATGGCGTTCAGTACAAAGCGCCGGACAGAGGTCAACCCGGTCATATCCTGCTCTCATCCGGCAAGGATTATGCCGTGCCGCTTGTGTTCAACCTCCCGCCTGATACGAAATACCGCTGGACTGTGACTTATCGCCTGAAACATGGCAAAGCATGGGCAGAACCTGGAAAACGCCAGAGCAACGATCATGTTTCAGCAATCTCAGAGAAAAGATATCCAATACCAGCCGCGCCTCATTGGAAAATAATCTATATCCCGTTTGTTTCCGACAAGGCCTGTTCGACACTCGTTATCCGGCCGGAACAAGGCCAACTGGAAATCCGTTCTATTCAGTTGAGACGAAAAACCGCGTATTTTCTCGATTCCCAGTTTGTGTTCTACCTGGGACAAATCGCCCGGTTTGATTTCGGCACATCGACTTATTCCAACCAGAGAGTTTCACACATGCTTAAAGAAGGCATTCTTCCTTCACTCGCTCTAACCGTTCCTATTTTTTTCGTCGGCTTGGTTGTTTCAGTCAGCATTTCACTGATCTGCGCGTTTTTCAGAAATACATGGATTGACAGAAGTATTGTTGTGATTGCCGTCATTCTCATGAGTATTAATTACCTGGTCTGGATTGTTGCCGGCCAATATATTCTCGGGTATAAGCTGGCCTGGTTTCCAATCTGGGGCTTTGAGTCGTGGAGATATATTCTGTTGCCTGTCATCATTGGCGTTGTCCACGGGCTGGGTGCGAACATCCGATTCTACCGCACCATTATGCTGGATGAAATGTATCGGGATTATGTTCGAACGGCATTTGCAAAAGGCGTCAGGTGCAGGGGTGTTTTATTCAAACACGTGCTGAAAAACGCCATGATTCCGATTTTAACCAATGTGATTATTGTTATTCCCTATCTTTATACGGGTAGTTTGCTGTTGGAATATTTCTATGGAATCCCGGGCCTGGGCAACATGAGTATTAACGCAATTAATTCTTCTGATGTGGATGTGCTTCGAGCCGTCGTATTCATCGGCGCAGTGCTGTTTGTTATTACTAATCTGGTTACCGACATCTGCTACGCCCTGGTAGATCCAAGAGTTAAGTTAAAATGAAAACGTGACAACCTTATAGATACATGAAAACAACTGATAGCTCATCAATAGTCAAGAGTCATTCGCTCTGGTCAGACGCGTGGAGTCAATTGCGTCGCAACAGACTGGCCATGGCGTCTATCTGGGTGATTATCATTTATTTCATATTGGCGCTCTACGGCGAATCCGTTCACTGGTATTACTTCTGGCAGGACAAAACACCATCCTATAATCAAACAAATCTCGGGGAAGAATATCTGCCGCCCAGTATTTTCCGTCATCCTTTTTCTAACCCGAACATTGCACGAGTGTCGCGCAATATTCGCCCTTCGGGCTTCGACGCGCCCCGAACCTCCGGGGCTTGCTCAGGGTTAGCCTTGAGCAAAGTGCGTAAGCACTGCGTCGAAACTTCTGCGAGAGAAGTTTCTCTCGCAGAAGGGCTTACGGCACGAGTCCGGCAACTGCCGGACTCGTGCAATAAGCAGGCTAACGACACTTCATTCGACCGGGTCGATAAAAGCCGAAGCGCGGATAATTTCAGTCAAAAGACTTTTCTCAATCGCGTGGTACTGGGATTGCGAAATCTTGCGGACCATCCGCTTGGAACCGATAATCTCGGGCGGGACGTGTTTCAACGGACCATCCAGGGATCGCGCATTGCTTTCCAGGTCGGTATTATCACATCACTTATTGCAATTCCCATTGGCGTTATTCTGGGTTGTCTGGCCGGCTATTTTGGAGGACGTGTTGATGATTTCATTGTGTGGCTGTATTCCACGTTTGCAGCTATGCCCGGACTGCTCTTTATCCTGGCCATAGCCATGGTCCTGGGTAAAGGGCTGACGGGAGTTTATCTGGGAATTGGACTGACCACATGGGTCGGCCTATGCCGGTTAATCCGGGGCGAAGTCATGAAGCATAAGAACCAGCCATATGTTACAGCAGCCAGGGTGCTTGGGATCAGTCATTTCCGGATTATATTCCGGCATATCCTGCCGAATATTCTCCATATAATTATCATTACCTTTTCCATACGGTTTCCGGCGGCCGTATCAACGGAAGTCTTTATGAGTTTCCTTGGAATTGGTGTCCAGGGAGAACCGTCCTGGGGCATTATGATCAGTAATGCACGCCTGCGCCTGTGGCAGGGCATATGGTGGGAAATGACGTTTGTAACATTAGCTATATTTATGATTGTCCTTGCGTTCAATCTGTTTGGAGATGCACTGCGGGATGCGCTGGACCCGAGATTGAGAACAACCGACCGATGATTTGCTGATAGCCTGCTTATGGCCTGCATGGTGAATTGTAACTGTAAGAGAACTGTTCAGGTAGGCACAAAGGCACAGAGTGAAAAAGGCGCAAAGTGAAGAAATCTCAAGAGAAATGAGCTTTTTATTAGCATGAAACGCCTCAAAAACGATGACATGGTTTACATGAAAAAATTAAAAGTTTAAAGTTATAAGTTAAAAGTTGTAAATGCTTGCCCGAAGAAGTCCGGCGGCTGCCGGGCTAGGGAAACTTTAGGCACTTTAGCTCATTTTAGCCACTTTGTGCCTATGTGCCTTTGGAGCTTTGTGCCTGAGTAGATACAAAAAAGTGGAACCATCTAAATGAAAAAAACATTGAAAGCGGTATTATTTGATTTTGACGGCACTTTGACCCAACCGGGTATCCTGAATTTCACCGCCATCAGGCAAGCTATCCAATGCCCTTCAGACATGCCTATCCTGGAGTATATTAACACATTGCCGCCAGGCAAAAAACGCGATCAAACGATCCAGACTCTGGAATCATTCGAAAGCAAAGCCTCGGAATGCACTCAGCCTCATCAGAACGCAGAAGATCTTATCGCCTATTTAAAATCAAGGACACTAAAACTGGGTATCATTACCCGAAACAGCCTGAATTCCGTGATTACGTCATTGAAAAAATTCAAACGGGTTCAGGATTCTGACTTCTGTGTCATCATCACGCGAAATGATCCAGTTAAACCGAAACCCGATCCGGATGGCATTCTCATTGCGGCGAAAAAAATGAATGTGCCGGTGGAACAGATAATGATGGTTGGCGATTATATTTTTGACGTTGAAGCCGGCCAGAGAGCCGGCACATTGACCATCTTTCTGGATAACGGCGCAACAACCCGCTATCCTGATCCTCCGGCTCATCACATGATCCGGCACCTGAGTGAACTGGAATCTATTGTCGAGGAATTTGTACTGCCGGAATGAAAAAAAGTAGGTTAAGCTGTTTGGAGTTCAAGGTATTTAATAGCCACAAAAAGGCACAAAAAGCACAAAAAAGATTGTATTATTTCAAGAAAAG
>CAZBGF010000082.1:2529-7274 GCA_964491255.1 uncultured Verrucomicrobiota bacterium | reverse complement strand
TCATGCGCATTGGACAATGGCTCACCGCATGGCATGGACAAGTTGACCGGAACTACCGTCACCTTCTTCGACTTGAGGTAATCTACCGTCAATACCTGATAGACCTTAGCGGACTCCGCGTCCGCGTTGTCGCCATTTCAGAGAAGCAAGATCCCGTTGCAGCAGTCATAATTGGCCTGCCCTCGCTACCCGAGGTCGACCTCCCATCATCCGACATACAGTCGCTCGATCTCCTCAATTCTCTCGCAACACACTGGACGCTCGTTCGCAAGCTCAACGCCGACCTCGCGAGCGCCGCAAACGCTCGCGCCTTACTTGGGGAGGGAATCAAATCGCTCAGCGGGGCGATCGACACGGACAAACTCTTCAAGTCGTACGTCAAAACACTGAACGATGTCTCCCCCTTCATTTCTGAACTGGAAGGCAAGACTCAAGGGGTCATCGCCACAATCCTCGTACTCGCCCAAGGAGCGCGCCCCGCCTTCGCTCGCTTTTTCGACAAGCGGCACCCTCGATGGGCTGGCAAGCTCTTCACGAAGAAGGTCGATGCTGAACTCGTTGTGCTTCGCAAAGAACTCGACCAATGCAACGCGAAGCGCAAATCTGAGATTGAGACGACATCAAATGAAACAGGACTGAGCGAACAACCGGATGGAGCAGTTACTCAGGAAACCGCGCAAAGCGCGGCTCCCTGAGAAGCTCATCCGAGGACGTTGGCTGAGACAAGCAGTATGCATACAACATAGTTGTTGTATCACATCCGATTTCATACAATATATCTGTTGTTTTGCATTGACATGTGTACAATGCATATGTTGTACTCTCTCATGGTGTAAGCTACACATCGAGAAACTAAAGGAGTACGATTATGAACAAGAAGAAACTTATTAGAGAGCAACTCGAAGTCTCTCTCCAACGTCTCAGTCCTCTGCATACCGTCAGCCATCCCCAAAAAGGATGGGTTCGGGCAATACGCGATGCACTCGGGATGACTGCGAAGCAGCTGGCCACTAGGCTCGGTGTTGCCCAACAAGCTGTGGCGCGTATCGAGAAAGATGAGCTGACTGGTTCGGTAACGATCAAGACCATGCGACGCGTCGCAGAATGCCTTGATTGCGTGTTTGTCTGTGGATTCGTGCCTCATTCAAGCCTGGAAGCCACCCTCCATAAACAAGCGCAACAACTTGCATCCAAGCGTCTCTCACAAGCTTCTCAAACAATGACACTAGAGGATCAGGCACTCAGCACAAAAGAGAAAGAAAAGGTCTTGTCTGAAATGGTTGACGAGCTTGTCGACTCGCCCCCCTCAAATCTATGGAACGAATCATGATAGAGTTTCAATACCCAGAGGGAGCCTCACCCATTGATCCAGACGAAGCAGAAGGTCTGCTTCTCACTCACATAACAACACGCGGTGAATTGGATCGTTGGGAACAGGATAATATTGTTGAGGCATTAGCTTGGCTGGACAAGACAAAACCGACAGATATTTTGAATGAACAATTCGTCAAGGAACTCCACCGGCATATGTTTGCGAATGTTTGGAAATGGGCAGGACACTTTCGACGGACTGACAAGAACATCGGCGGACCATGGCATCAGATTGCGACGAGCCTTAGGAACCTATGCGATGATGCATACTTGTGGATAGAACTCCAAGAGGAATCGCCTGATCAAATAGCTGTTCGCTTTCACCACCGACTCGTATCGGCTCATCCGTTCCCTAACGGCAATGGTCGCCATGCACGACTACTGACCGATCTATTGCTTGAAAACATTCTCAAGCATCCAAGATTCACATGGGGAAGTGAAGATCTGTCAAAGCCTGGTGATATCCGTCAGAAATACATCGCTGCTCTTCGAGCCGCAGACAAACATAATTATAAGCCCTTGCAGGAATTTGTAAGAACGTAGAATGCATCGAACAAAAGGGTTGAGCTTACGTCGCTACACGCGCCGAAGCTCAACCCAATCGTTCTGCGCCATAGGAGATGAGGATGGATGACACGAACACGAGCCAGCAGGATTCGGAGTCAGCCCTTA
Source organism: uncultured Verrucomicrobiota bacterium (assembly GCA_964491255.1). Taxonomy (GTDB): domain Bacteria; phylum Verrucomicrobiota; class Kiritimatiellia; order JAAZAB01; family JAAZAB01; genus CAZBGF01. The sequence goes on along the minus strand of CAZBGF010000082.1, from coordinate 5,231 downwards.
AATGAAAACGCGTAACATTCGGATACTGACATTACTGACAGTGCTAATCAGTTGTCAATCTGTCATGGCACAAGCGACTTCTTCTGCGGACTTGATTCGCGTGTACACGACAGAGCCTGCATTTTTCGACTATGTATTTACTTCTGCGGTTTCCACGTCTGATGGAGACACTATTTTTTCCTTAAACCACCGAAATGGACAAACGTTCTTCCTACGGCGCGGAGATAGTCTCGGGAAATACAGGATAACATCATTTAAACATGAAACGAAACGCGTGTTCAATCCATCAATCAACTCATGGCAGGAAAAGCAAGCGGGTAAACTTTGTCTCGAAGGGCCTGATGGTCAGACCATTATCCTGGAACAAGGCAGGCAGCTTCCCGAGCCTGGTTGGATAGCCTGCCTGGTTTCTCTTGAAAGCGGTAACTGGTGGACTGTCCGGGATAAGGACACCTTTTGTCTCGAGGACACAACCATAACGGTCAACAAAGTATTGAAAGATTCTGTGAGTATCTTCATCGGCGAGACTGACAAAATCGTGCCCATGATTTCAGAGAAAGAAAAGATTCAGATCATGGCCTTACGGAACGAACGCAAAAGGCAAATAGAAAAAAACAGGAAACTGGCAATAGAGCGTCAAAAAGCACAGATGGCGCAACGAACCATTGTTGAAGAAACCACGCATTTCTATCGGCCCCACCATTCCATTGAAACACGAGATCCGCCGAAGTTCTACTTCGGCACGGAATTCCCCTATCCCACTGAATTCCAGACACTCCCGTCAATCTGGAGCCCTTCGGGCAAACTGGTTCAGCCGCCGACATTAATCCCCACGCGCTTTGAATATCGCAACACCGGCGTTACCATCCGTTATCGCTGAGATTCTTCCGATTCCATTTCGGCAAGCCGTTTCTCTAGATTATCAATGCGGTCGAGCAGTTCCAGGACCAATGCCATGGAAGAAAAGCTGACATCGAGATGAAAATGCAGCCTCACGATCTTCCGAATCCGAGGCAACAGCTCAACGTCAAACAACAGCTCCGGCTCTTGAACACAAGGCACAATGAGTTCTACTTCCAGCAACTCCTCGATTATCTGCTGGCTTGCGCCTGCCAGGTAAGCAAGTTCTAACAGGGTCAGTACATTCTGATTCTGCGGAGGTTGATCGTCATAATGTTCAGGCGATGACACAACAGTATTATCGAGATTCATTATTTAACCTCCCTGGGGCTGAATTTCGAATCACGAGCCAACTCTTTAAAAAGTGCTTTTTCCCTTGCGCTCAGGGTGGTGGGCACCACAATCTTAACAAGCGCCAGCAAATCACCCACGCATTGACCCCGTATTCCGGCGAGTCCCTTTCCTCTCAATCGAAAACGTTGTCCGCTCTGCGTTCCCGGTTGAAGTGTTATCGAAGCCTTGCCATCCATAGTGGGGATTGTTACTTTCGCTCCAAGAGCGGCCTCCCACGGAGTGATCGCTATATCCACTTCCAAAGCACGACCTTTCAACCGGAACACAGGATTAGGAGCAATATGCACGCGCAAATACAAATCACCCGACGGCCCACCACCCATGCCGGGGCCACCCTGCCCTTTCATACGAATCCGTGCCCCCTCTGTAGTGCCCGTGGGAATTTTAACATTATAAGTTTTCGTATGCCGGTGAACCCGACCTTTTTCATCGACTTCTCCAGTCTGTAATTTCATAACCTTCTCAGCACCGCGAAACGCGTCCTGTAAATCAATGGTAATAGCGGCTTCATGATCCTTACCTCGCATCTTCCAGACTGTCCTCTGATCAGGTCCACCGGTATATGGCGACCCACCGCCAAACACCGATTCAAAAAAATCGCTGAACCCGCCTGCCGTTCCAGGTCCGCGGAAAGATTCGAAACGGACGTTTTCCCAACCGGGCGGCGGTCTGAAATCCTGACCATTGCGATAGTTCGCGCCTAATTCATCGTATTTCCTGCGCTTTTCCGGATCACTGAGAACATCATAGGCCTCCGCAATCTCCTTGAATCGCTCTTCTGCATCAGGATTCTTATTAATATCCGGATGATACTTGCGGGCCAGCTTGCGATAGGACTTTTTAATCTCCTTCTGCTCCGCTGTCCTGGACACTCCCAGCAATTCATAATAATCTTTGAATTTTACGCTCATATCTCAAAGGCTTTCAAATCCTAAACACGAAGCACGAAATCCCGCAAAAGCGGAACAATCACGCGTTAAGTGTGACAAAGTTAGAATTGACGACCAATGATATGACAAACGTAAAACAATACCAACCTGAAAAACGCTTTTTTTTCTTTACAGCAACGGCAATTATTTGTCATGCTTCAGGATTATAGGATTAGACAGGTAATAATAAAAACCGTATACTTGTATGGTTATAGTTTAACCAAAGATATTTGAAATTGGAAATTAGGTAGAACAGACTCGTGGTATTCTCTTCCCATTTTCAAATTTCCAGTTTCCAATTTCGCGAAGTTTGTCTCAACCGCCAGACTCATTTGTTTGCCTGCCAGTCTGCAACGCTGTAGCACTACGGGCAGAACTCATTTAGTCAAGGAATCGAAATCAAAGGAACTATATCTGTTAACCCTGATAAAAAAGGAAAACCATTTATGGAAGAAAAAATTCGCACAGAACTCGATAAACTCAGAAGCATGCTTCAGGCTGACGGCGGTGATATGGAAA
>CAZBGF010000082.1:0-2429 GCA_964491255.1 uncultured Verrucomicrobiota bacterium | reverse complement strand
ACAGAACTCGATAAACTCAGAAGCATGCTTCAGGCTGACGGCGGTGATATGGAAATCGTAAAAATTGACGGCCTTGATGTCAGCCTGAGATTAAAAGGAGCATGTGCAGGCTGTCCTCACGCCACAGCAACAATCAAACAGGGTATTGAACGCATGCTTCGAGAAAAAATTGATGAGAACATTACAGTGACCCAAGTCAACTGATCGTATTTTGTGAAGCGTGACAGAGGCAGAAGTCAGAAAGCTTAAACGCATTGGAAATACGAGATACGCTTCATGAATAACGCTTCACATCAAGATGGAGGTGGAAAATGAACTTATTTGATGTATTACGAAAAGAATGTGTGACTGCCGGAATCAAGCTTACGAATAAATCGTCAGCACTTAAAAAGATCGCACAGCTCGCAAGTGCGTGCCCTTTACTCAAGAATGTTGCAGAAAAGGAAATTCTTGAGGGTCTGAAACAGCGCGAGGCATTGGGATCAACCGGATTCAAGGATGGAATTGCTATCCCGCACTGTCGGATCGAATCCGTGTCGGAATTCGTTGTTGGTATGATCAGCATTCCCGACGGCGTGGATTTTGAATCTTTAGATGGAAACAAAACCCAATTTATAGCCTTTATTATCGGACCGGCAAAGGAATCCGACGAACACATTCATCTGCTATCCGGAATTTCCCAGGTCCTCTCCATTCCCGGAGCTGTTAAGGAAATGGTGGCAGAACCGACAAATGAAGCTCTTCTTGAAAGTTTCCTTCGTCTTGCGCGCGATGAGGTTGACACAAGCAAGGGCATGGACCGCAACTTTTTTCATGTATTCGTGCAAAACGAGGATTTTTTCCGTGAAATCCTGCAGGTTTTCGGAAGCATAGACTCCAGCTCAGCCGTAATACTTGACGCTGAAAACACGAGTGCCTATCTCTCCAAAATGCCGCTGTTCGCCGGGCTCTGGACAGACCCCCCACACACGTTCAGCCGTCTGATTATCGCGCTTGTCAGCAAGAGCATGACAAATGAGGCTATTCGTCGAATCGAACGTATTACAGGGCCCCTGAAAAACTGCAAGGGAGTGCTTGTCACAATTCAGGATCTTTTTTACTGCGGCGGTTCCCTGAAAGCGTGATTGGCCCGCACATTGCACGAACAAAATCGAAAATATTTTGTTAATAACTAACGTCACGAATGTTACAACTAAGAATCGGCATAAAAATTATACTACACTTTGCATAATATCATTTTTTCGGAAAATTCGATTTTGTTCGCCTTTCAGGGCAGCCGATTTTGCCGCATCTGCTTCGTTGTCAACTGATTGCGGTATGCTTATACAGCTGCACCGTTGACGCCTTGCAGCTACGGCAAACTCGAATGTTGCAATATGCAGGTTGGCCAAGGAATTTTTCAATGCGGGAAATCATACAGAACGAACCTTTACTGCTTATTGGCATTGTTGCCATCATAGGGTTTTACATAGGCAACATTGTCAGGCGATTCCGCCTTCCTTCCCTGATCGGATTCATGATCCTGGGCGTTTTGCTGGGCCCTTCAGTTCTGAATCTTTTTACTGATGAAAAACTTATTGATCTTTCTTTCATTACACAAATCGTCCTCGGATTTGTCGCGTTCAGCATCGGAGCGGAACTGAGCATACGCAGTTTACGTCAGCTCGGAAGTGGAATCATTTCTATTATCCTGGCCGGAACTTTCATTACGTTTCTTGTAGTCATGTCAGCTATATACGCATTGACACATAGCTGGATTTTGGCGCTTCTGTTAGGCGCGCTGGCGTCCGCGACTGCGCCTGCCGGCACAGTGGCAGTGATCCAGGAGTACCGCGCACAAGGTAATTTAACAAAAGCGCTCTATGCTGTTGTGGGCTTTGACGATGGCTTGGCGATCCTCATTTTCGGCTTTGCCGCGGCTTTGGCTAAAAGCCTGCTCATGGTCAAACTTAATATAGGATTCGCATCCGAGGGTTTTCTCGCAAGCATGAAGCAGCCAGCTCTGGAAATCATCGGCAGCCTTGTCTTGGGAACAGTTCTGGGATTTATCTTCTGCCAACTCATCAAACGCCTTAAAATATCACGGGATGTGTTCATTATGACCTTCGGCTTCATACTTTTTGCAACCGGCCTTTCAATTGTCCTGCACCTGTCTTTGATTCTAACGAATATGACTATTGGATTCGTTCTGGTGAATACTCGACGCGAGGCATTTGTTCACAGAGTTACAGATACATTCAGAGAAATCATGCCTTTTTTGTTCCTTCTGTTCTTCTGCCTGGCGGGAGCGCATCTTAACATATCAATTTTGCGGCATATAGGATTCATTGGCGTGGTTTATATTTTCGCTCGGTCATTGGGTAAAATCACCGGGGCCCGACTTGGCGCGATGATAGGCAAAACGGAGCAAAAAATCAAAAAGTATATTG
>CAZBGF010000081.1:0-7291 GCA_964491255.1 uncultured Verrucomicrobiota bacterium | reverse complement strand
GGATGCGTCTCGGGCAGGCTAACAGCCTTCAGCCTACAGGCTAAACAACCTGAGTGGTAACACGTATTATAACAATTCACAGGTAATCTACTATGCGTAAACCAAAACATAATCGAAAGAATTCCATCATAAAAGATCCATTCTCCTATATCGGATTCTGGCAATTCATGACTTTTATCATGCTTTTACTTCTGATCTGGTTCAATGAATTTCGAGACATTCCCGCGTTTTTGTTCAATACACCCTCTGAGGGAATCAATTATTTCAGAGGCTCTCTTTTATCAGCCTTCGTCCTGCTCACGGCTATTATTATCATCGGCAACACTTATCTTCAAGAGCAACGCATTCTGAACAACCTGATTTCCGTCTGTTCCAAATGTCACAAGGTCCGTATCAATGAAAAAACGTGGGAAAAAATGGAAGATTATATCAGCGATCACTCCTTATTGAGCTTCACTCACGGCCTGTGCCCGCACTGCCAGCAGGAAATGATGCAATCTATTAAAGAATTTAATTTCAAGAAAGCCCATAACACGAATCCGGAACAGTCAAAGTCCACAGTGTCTACTCAGGCACAAAGTAACAAAGGCACATAGGCACAAAGTTCCAAAAATAATATTCGCGTGAAGCGTTATTCGTGAAGTGTGAAGTGCCAAACGAGATACGAAATTTATGGAAGGGGGGCGACAGGTTTCGACGTGAAAGTTGAAGCTTCAGTTGCGAGCCGAGGACCCCGGTTGGCCTCGTTAAATATCCGGGAAAACAAACATAAAAGCCAATAACGAATTGGCCCTCGCAGCTTAACAAAGTTGCGGCGTCTTACTGCCAATCACCTGCTAAGCAGATAAGACGACGACAGCGGGTTAGTTTCTATGTTGGGTGTCCGGGCATGGAGATGAAACTTAACGTGGATGCTTGCTGTGGTAATGGCCTGTCTGTCGGCAGTTGCCTCAGCGAGAACTCATAGACAGAATACGCACGTAGATACTGAAGTGACGCTTATGCGGACGGGGGTTCAAATCCCCCCGCCTCCACCCTTCGCTCTCCACCCTTCGCTCCTTGCTTCGCTCGGAGCTACGGGTGGCAAGCCACCTGCCATCTGAACGAAGCGATGACCGAAGGGTGTCCCCCATGTAAATAGTCAGTCAACTCCGTTGAATACACAAAGAAACTCTCTCGCAGAGACGCAGAGGTCGCAGAGAGATGCTTTTGTTTCGAAAAAACGGCTGAGAGAGCCGTTTTTCCGAAGAGTTCCGCGCCAAGAAGCGGTAACTCTCCGCTTTTTGGCGCAAACTTTGCGTTTTTGGGTGCTTGAGCGCGGGCGAGAGACAGAGATTTCGACGGAGTTCAGTGAATATTTACGGCTATGCCTTAGCCAACCGTCATTTTTGACACGGAGGGCCAAACTGTGCTGCTCTTATCGGTCGCCGGATTCGGCCAGTGCTCAGAATCCTTGTCAAACGTCAATTGCACATTCAACAAGCATCTTTAGCACATAATATGCAAGGCGTGGTTGTTCTGTTTTTTGGCTCCGTGCATTTCTTACGTGTTTTGTTGTTGATTCTTATAACACGTCTGTCATAGGATTAAACATTATATAGAACTTATTGCAGGTCCAGATCATTCAGGATTTTCCATGAAACAGCAGTATATCCATTTGATAGTTGAAGAAGGACCGGACGTGGGCATGGAAATCACCATTCCGCCTGACGGCATTCGCGCAGGACGGTCTTCCAAGAACGACATTGTTCTGAAGGATCCTGCGATGTCACGATTCCATTGCCGTTTTTTCTTCAAACCCGGGGAAGGCATATGGGCGGAAGACCTTGGGAGCGCGAACCAGACCATGATCAATGGAAAACCCCTTCGAGAAGCGCAAATACACGCCGGCGACCGTATCATTATGGGCGATACCACCATCAAGGTTGTCAGCGATCATCCGCCAGACACTTCGCCAAAACAGCTTTTTGACGCACCGGCTACTTCAAAACATCATGAAAAAATCGAATTTCGCCGGTCTTCACCCGAAAAAAAAGGAGCTAAACACCGTTCCTTTCGAGTAGCATTCATGATCTTGGCGTGTCTTATTGCGCTGTGTTCTGCTGTTATCTGGGTTTACAAAATATTCCAGTATCCGGTTAAATCTGAGCCAGTGGCTACGGAGCCGAAGATCGAATCCCTGGAAATATCCTATGTAAAAGTGCAGGCGAGTACCAAGAATATTTTCCGGTATGAGATGGATCTGAAAAACAACGAACTTTCCATTCAAATCAATGATTTGAAGAACCAACGACATGTGTCAAAAGACCAACACAAGAAAGTCGAACCGGAACTGATTCAAAATTTAATTGAGATTATCAATAATTCTGATTACTTTGAAATGAATGAAGAATACAAGGGCCTGCCGTCAGACTTCTGGGATATGTCTCGTTTATCCATCACCATTGGCCGAAAAACACACCGGGTAAAAATATTAAATCGTACTGAGCCTGAGTCGTTCAAAAATATTCGGGAAGTCATTGAAGAATTCGGGCATAATGAGCTTGGGCTGACTGCACTGGCATTATCCCATGAAAAACTTCTGAAGTTGGCTAATGAAGCATGGCTTTTAGGCCAAAATCTGTATGATCAGCGCAAAGTCAAAAACGAGAATCTGGCGCAAGCTACCCGTTCATTGAAAGAGACTGAATGGTATCTGGAAACCATTGAACCCAAACCCGATTATTATGAAGATGCCATTGCTCTGCTTGGTGAATGCGAACGTGAACAGGAGACCATTTATGAAAGACATTTTTTTATTGCCAATCGCGCTGTCCAGCTAAAAGACTGGAATGAAGCTGCCGGCCAGCTTCGAACGCTTTGCGAAAAGATACCGGATCGATCCGATGAGCGGCATAAACGTGCACGAAAAAAACTAATTGATGTAGAACGTCGTTTAAAGAAAAGATAATATGCGTTACTTTATCACCTATTCATGCCTTTTGGCGCTCATGTTGTCAGCATCCTGCAATCTCAATCGAGAGCGCTCTGCTTCGTCAGGACAAATTTACGTGACAACTACTCCGCCCGGCGCCATGGTTATTATAGACAATGCCCCCGTTGGTCAAACGCCGACAACACTGACGCAGATTTCTCCGGGCGATCATCTTTTGATAATGCGAAAATCCGGTTATCATGAAGCCCGAACAACAATCACCATCAGACCGGGTGAACGTATCACGGTTGACATCAAACTGGAGCCGCTTGAAGGAATGCTGCTTATTCATTCAAATCCTGACAGCGCCACGGTTGAAATCAATGATGCGAATTATGGAAAAACTCCTCTGCTCATCACTGATTTTTCATTAGGCAAAAAGCGAATGCGCCTGAGTGCTCAGGGCTATTTACCAAAAACGATAGATATAAGCGTTCCCGATCAAATCCCGCAAAAAATCGAAGTAGTTCTTGTGCCGGACTCCGCTCGGGTCACTATTATTTCCATACCGGCCAAAGCTAAAGTAACGATAGATGGAAATATCCGGGGAAAGACTCCATGCAAGATTCCCGCAATGGCCAGCGGCAGACATAAGATAAATATAACCCTCAAAGGCTACCAACCATACGATGATACGTTCAGTATCCGGGTGGGTGATTCACGGAAAATCTCTGTATCACTTGTGCCTCTACCTGCCAGACTCTCTGTTATCTCGGTTCCGGAAAAAGCACGCATATATCTCAACGACCAGTTTAAAACCTTCACGCCTTCTTTAATGACTAATATTGCGCCCAGCAAATACATAATACGCGCTGAACTTCAAGGTTATGAAACCCAAACACGGACGAACACAATAACATCTGGAGACGAAATAGTCGTAGAATTTCAATTTGTTAAAAACAGCGGAACCATTCTCCTTACCACAGAACCGCCTGATGTCAGTATTTATCTTGATGGAGAAAATCAAGGTAAAACAAAAATACGCGGCCAGGAACTTATTTCAGCCCAATTTCAGCTAAATTTAATATCTAAAGGACAACATAAACTACAGTTCACAAAACAGGGTTATTATGACTTGACGCAAATTGTGGCTGTTGCACCCAATCGGATAATCACCATCCATAAAACGCTTAAACGGCGACCTGTGCCGTTTGTGCCAAACATCGTTATCCGAAGCGGAACAGATGCGGAGCATACATTCAAAGGCATTATCCAAGAAAAATATGAAAATGGAGATATCAAACTTGAAATTGAGCCTGGTATTTTCAAGTTGTTTAGGCATGCTGATATCATCTCCATGACCCCTATCAAGCAGGAATAATCCCAAATTGTGCATTAAGAAACCGCAAGAAAAATATTTTTGTAATAACTATCTCATATATAGGTTGATTAGGCTGCAGGCTATTAGAAAAGACAAAAAAATAATCCGACCTACAGTCTAAATGCCTAACTTGAATGTATAGGAATTTCAAAGTTCATAATCTTAATCGTAATCATACGCTTAATCTTTCTTGTTTCAGGAACATAAAAGCCGAAGATTAAGATTATGATTAGGATTATGAGTAAGAGTTGCCGCTCCAGCGGCCTAACTGAGAACCGCAAGGGGTTGGTAATTGCACAATATGGGATAAATGTTTGTACCGTTCACGGTTCCGGGTTCATAGTTCACGGTTGAGGAGAGAAAACAAGAGAATGACGATTGATGAACTATGAAGGTTTCCCTGGCCGTCCGGCAACCTTGCAGTTGCCGGGTCAGGCAGTTCCGGTGTTTTGGATATTATTCTTGGAATTGTGTGTCTATGCCTGACCCGTGCGCAGCTATACGGGGTGCCTTTGTCACTTTGCGCCTGAGTAGTTAAGTTATTCAGACATCACTTCGTGAATTTTCAGGCTATAATCTCTGCCTTTGAGTTTTGTTGATCCACTGACAAGAACGATCGTGTCATGAGGCGCAACATACCCGTCTTTGATAAGTTTCTGTTCAAGCCCGGATATGAATTCGTCCGAATTCCCTTGCCAAGGTACGATAATAGGTGTTGTTCCCCACAAAAGCGCTAAATAGTTTTGCACATGAATATCCGGAACAGCCGCAATCAGAGGAACAGATGGACGCCTCTGAGCTACCATCTGCGCCGTGTATCCTGACATTGTAATTGCTAAAATTGCTTTAGCTTTCAATTCTTCGGCGGCTTGGACTGCCGCCGAAGCCAGTGCGTGAATTGAAGACCCGCCATGGAACGACTCGCGCCGCGGTGGCGCAGCTTTTTCAGCTTCCATAATGATTTCACGCATCATGCAGACCGTTTCAACAGGATATTTACCCACTGCCGTTTCGCCGGAAAGCATAACCGCATCTGTCCCATCCCAAACCGCATTTGCTACATCCGATGCTTCCGCCCGTGTCGGCCTCGGGTTATCGATCATGGATTCCAGCATCTGAGTGGCTGTGATAACCGTTTTACCCTCGGCATTAGCGCGATAAATAAATTGTTTTTGAAGAACAGGCACTTTGGCCGGCGACATTTCAACGCCAAGATCACCGCGCGCTATCATAACACCATCAGACACCTGTAGAATCTCTTCAAATCGTTCAACTGCTTTCGGTTTCTCAATCTTTGCGATCAAGTGAGGGCAATGTCCATATTTTTCAGCTTCCCGGCGTGCTTGCAGAATATCATCAGCCTGTTGTACAAATGAGAGAGACATATAATCGGCGCCAGACTTAACAACAGCCGGAATATCCGATATATCCTTACTGGTTAACGCCGGTAATTGCAGATCAGTATCCGGTAGATTCACACCTTTTTCCTGAAGCAGAAGCCCACCGGTCTTGACCCTGCATACCGTGGATCCGTCGGTTTCCATAACCTCCAACTCAAGTTTACCGTCATCAAGCAGAATCCGTTGTCCAATCTTGATATTCTCCAGAATCGCCGGATGGGAAACAGGAATATCCTTGCCTAGAATCAGTTTTTCACCTTCCCTCAACTCTTTCTGCTTCCCAGGAAGTGTTCCAACCCGGATTTTCGGTCCACCCAAATCAACCACAACGGCAATGGGCGCATGTTCCTTTGAAGCAGCTGTTCTGATCATCCGGACATTCCCGGCCAGTTCATCCGCTTTAAGATGACTCATATTCAATCGAAACCCATTGGCTCCAGCCCGAATCAGTTTCCGTACGATTGCAATGTCAAGGGAACTGGGCCCTTGTGTTACCAGAATTTTTGTTTCTCGTTTTGTGATCATTATATTCCTCTATCTAATGGTTGCCTTAACAGGCCCAAACATGTAACATCTGAATAGACACTCGCATCACGCATCAATCGTTTTACACCATACCTGATGTTCACTAAAGATACAATTTAAACCCATCTAAATTCTCTCTTGACCAACAAGATGTTTGAAGGATAATTTAATGTATAGGCATTTTCGCGTCGGCCCCGCGCAAAGCCGAGGGGCCAAGCGACCACTTATCCCGATGAAAATCGGGATGACGTGGCAAAAAGGTAGGGCCGCACAGCCTGTGCGGCCGAAAACAACGGCGGGACAGGCTGTCCCGCCCTACCTATGAAAAGTTGCCGCCTTTGGCAGCCTCAATTATGTTATTGGAAAATGGTTCAGTAAAACTTACGGGGAGGTGATGAAGTTTATATGTGACATGTAAAATAACATTACGCGAACACACGTTGGACATATTCATTAAAATAGGAGTGAATGCATGAAAAAATTTGTTTTATTGGTAATGATGCTTATAGCTGCCACAAGTTTCGGAGCAATGGTGGAATCCGAAACCATAGAATTGGGAATTGACGGCATGCTTGATTTCGACAATCCCGAAGGCCACGCTGAGTCAATACTCGATCTCAGTCTCGGATATTTTTTCTGGGACGACATTGAAGTCGGTGGGTTGCTTGGTTTTCGGAATAACGGATCTGACTTTGGTCTTGGTCTTGGGGCGTTCGGTGAATTCATTTTTGATGTCGATTTTGCTGTTGCACCCTTTATTCCTGTCAGCATGAGCTTCAACTTTGGAGATTATTACCCGGACGATCACCTGCTCATCGAACTCGGCGCGGGTCTGAAATGTTTCGTCACAGAGTACCTGGCTGTTAACTTAGCATTCATATACAGCCTGGCCAGTGAAGACGTGTTCATTAATAATGAAAAAGCCGAAAACTATGACCTGGGTTTGAGAGCGGGACTAAGCTGTTATTTTTAATCTAATTTAACATAACGGTTATTGAAAATCGCTCACCATAAACAAACGAGAAGTGTAACTTAAAATGCCGCAGATATAAAAGAAAGCGTTCCATGCCC
>CAZBGF010000080.1:0-7343 GCA_964491255.1 uncultured Verrucomicrobiota bacterium | reverse complement strand
ACGCTCGTGGCGTGGCGCAAAGGCGGGGATGATCAACGATTTTCTGGATTTTGTCGATGGTAAACACAGAAAGGGTTTTTCCATCAAGCGTTATTCGCAGACAACGCCAACAGAACCCCCGAAATATATCGTAGTGTTCGATGCGGACGTGAACCCGTTTCCGCGTTTCATTGAGAAGCTTGTGGCAATGATGGAAGTCCAGCCACGATTAGCTTTCATCCAGACTCCGCAGTACTACACCAATTTCGAGCATAACCGGGTCGCGCGCGCGGCGGGCCTGCAGCAGGCGGTGTTTTACGAATATATCTGCGAGGGAAAATCGTTGCAGGATGCCATGTTCTGTTGCGGCACTAACGTCATATTCAGGCGGGAAGCGCTCTTGGATGTCGGTGGATTCGATGAAACCTCTGTTACGGAAGATTTTGCCACATCTCTTAAGTTCCACCTGAAAGGCTGGCGCTCTGCCTACCATAATAGAATAGGTGCTTTTGGGATGGGGCCGGAAGATCTTCAGTCGTTTTTTAAACAGCAATTTCGGTGGGCGCTCGGCACGATAGGTTTATTGAGAAAGATTGTATTCTTGTTTATCCGGCATCCTATGGCGCTGGCGCGATCCCGTTGGTGGGAATATATTCTTTCCGGTTCCTTCTATTTCATAGGATACGTGTTTTTTATTCTGGTAATATGTCCGCTCCTTTTCATCTTTTTTAATGTACCGACGTTTTTTGCTAGACCTGATATCTATGTGTTGTTTTTTGTGCCGTACTTTGTGCTCACCATGAGCGTCTATTCTCTTACCCTTAAAGCCAGGCACTACTCCTTCAAGGAACTTATTTTTGGACAACTGCTGATTGCCATCAGTTTCCCCGTTTATCTCAAGGCGGCAGTGCAGGGACTGCTCGGTATTCGCGGCAAGTTTCTCGTTACGAACAAAAGCGGAGCCAGTACGGTTTCCTTGCTGGTTATATGGCCGCAGTTGCTTCTGGCGGCGTTTTGTGTCGCGGCTGTTGCATGGGGCGGTAACAGGTTGTTTTACGAAAGGACAACCGTTCTGGCTGTTGGCGTTAATATATTATGGTGCCTTTATCATGCGCTCATACTTCTGTCTGTGCTGTATTTCAGAACACCTGAAACGGCAAAGGAGCGGGAATGAAGTGTAGATGCATGTTCTTTGTGATATTCATTTTGGCTGTTGGTTTTTTTCCCGGAGAGAGCCGGGCGGGCGGGTCTGATGCGCCGTGTTATATGGGATTTGCCGTTGATGTTTACCCGGTAACGCGTGACAGGCTTGATGGACTGCGTGAGATCATGAATAGGCCTCCGGATATTGTCATGTTCTATCTGCAATGGCCGGCGCCGGGACATATGGATGACGCCCGCTTTCCGCTGGAAAGTGTGCGGAGAATATGGGATGCAGGCTCCGTGCCGTGCCTTACCTGGGAGCCCATGTACATTGAAGGGGGGCACGCGACAGCACTGCCGGCAACCTTCATTACCGGCGGGGAGTGTGACGGATATATCAGCAGATTTGCCTCGAAGGCAGGTGAGTGGGGTAATCCGGTGCTGATTCGTTTCGGGCATGAGATGAACCTGAACCGGTATCACTGGGGCACGACGAAAGCTGAATACGGCCCGGACAGTCCGGAAATCTACAAACGCATGTTCAGGCATGTTGTAAAGACGGCTCGTAATGCAGGCGGCACAAATCTCCTATGGGTGTTCTGCCCGAATGCCGAGTCGGTTCCAGGCGCCGGTGGCAATGGCAACTGCGAATGGAATAAAGCGGTGAATTATTATCCCGGTAATTCTTTTGTGGACGTGCTCGGCCTGGACGGGTATAACTGGGGAATAACGCGTGTTCAGGAAAAGCATGGTTGGAAAAGTCGTTCCCAGAGTTTTGATGAGATTTTCCGGGCGCCGGCCAAAATGCTTCATGAGTTTGCGCCGGATAAACCGCTTTTTGTGTTTGAGACGGCAAGTGTTGGGACAGCCCGCGAGAAAAAAGCGTGGCTCAAGAATGCTGTGTTTGCATGTTCAAGACTTGGTATTTCCGGTCTTGTATGGTTCCAGGTGAACAAGGAAAATGACTGGAGATTACCCCGTGGCCTGGATCCGTGTTCCGGTGTCCGATATGAGAAATTTGGTGATTGGATCAGGGAGTTGAATAAATGACAAAAGACGAGCTGTTGGAACATATTGACGAGAGCATAAGAACAGAGGAGACCGCGAGCGCCCTGTACCTGAAGCACATGAATGCCATAGTCACGCGCACGGGTCATACAGACAGGGCTGTCGCGCAAATGAAGGATGTGATAGCCCATCTCATCGGTGAAAACAAGAAGCACAAGGCCTTGCTTGAGAAACTTCGAAAACGTATGATTGAGGAGTCCGTGGATGTTTACTAAGAAGGATATGGAAGACTACTGCTCGCAGATCATAGAGCTGGAAGAGAAAATGGCAAAGAGGTATCACGCTCTGTCTGAGCGGTTGTCCCATGAAGAATACAAGAATGTTTTCGAGGGGATGGCACATGAAGAGAAACAGCACGGGGATATGGCCAAAAACCTTCTTGCCATGCTCGTGGCCCCGAAGCGGTGATTTTTTTTCGCTATCGGGAACGTCAGCACATGGCTAACAAGCCAAACTCACAAACCCGACGCTATGAACATGTTTGTCCATGTGGTGGCCTAACACCTGTTGCCCGGAGCAGCTTTGGGAGATTCAGGGGCTTGGAATCCAGGTGCTCGGTATATTCAGGTCCGAATTGTCGGAGTCCGACGCTTCGGACCTGACCGGGTGAGTAGTCACTGATGCTTTTCAATCCGCGGGAAATAAAGCCAGATATGGCCCAGATTGTCATCTTCACCGAATATGATCTGGCCGTCACGTCCTGTAACCGCTTCTGCAAAGGCATATCCGTAGCGTCTTCTTTCAATCACAGAAACCGCGGCTCCGAGCTGTACAACTTTGGATGTAGTTGGATTACAGCAGAATATCTTTGAAATACCGTTGCCGCATGTGCCGAAGACACGTCCGTCAAATGTCACTGCCATTGTGTTGACCGGAGCAAGCCCGGTTGATCCCAGGCAATCGCTGAACCCGGTATCCTCCCTGAATGAATACAGTCTGCCGATATTGTCGGCTATATAGAGTGTGCCGTTCACAGGGTCCCTACCCCATGTGACCATCGTGTTTTGCCAATTGCCGGCAGGGAGCCCAATGGCCCGACGCTTGAGAGCACCTGTCTGGAAATCGTATGACCAGAGTGTGTTTTCCTGGTCGAGCCCGAAGGCTTTGCCATGGGACGCAATCGCCATGCGTCCTGAGCTCGGGATTTCGTCTATAACGCGATTACCGTTTCCTGAGATGTCAAATGAAACCAGGTGTTTTTTTGTGGCAACCAGCATTTGTTCCGCAGGGATATTCAGCACTGCATGCACGATATTTTCCCGAGGGAAAGGCGTTTCAATAGTCTCGAAAGGATATCTTGAGAATGCCCATTCCTGCAGAAGATCGAAAGGTAAACGTTCAAACTTCCGTCGCAGGATTTGTCCTCCGGAAGGTCCGTTTACACACGCCATGAAACTTTTTTTTCCACAGCATAACACAGCGCAGTGATTTGCTCCTTTGACTATGCCCATGTCAAAAACCATTCCAGTAGCGCCGTGAAACATGCCAACGAATAGATGTGTTGCGCGGCCACTTGTCCCGCCATATATCATGCCGTCCGCGGATACGTCCAGGGCAGTGATATGACTCTCGTCAGCCGGAATTTGAGCAGTTATTCCGGGAAAACAGAGGGGAAAAGCAACCATGGTTCCCTCTCTGATGTATGCGCCGTGAATGATCTCGTCTTTGAGTTTACTGGTGCCGGGTGCGGTTAAGTCAAATTTTTCTAGTTTCTTCATGATTCTTCTAAAGCGGGCTGTGCCCGCCACTTGCTTGGCGACGTGGCAACCTAATTATGCTTCTCTGTCAGCAGTGTGGCGAATTCGGTTCGAAAAAGGCTTTAGCGATCTCAGTCCACCTGCAGGTTTCCCGCGCTTGCGCATACACGAGTATAGCGCTTCGCGCGGCGCACCCACATTCGGACCAAGCTTACCTTGCTTTTTCGAATCCCGACAAGTCGGGAAACCAAATTCGTCACACGGTAGCAATGCTATCGCACAAATTAACGATTTTATCTTTGGCTATATCATTTATGTAATCAACGAATTACACACATGACAAAAAATCAACTTATTTTTTATAGCAGTTCCTGATAGATCAGGCACTAAAAAATATTCTGACCTGATTAATTCAATATCATCCCCAGACCCTGATTGGCAGGTGCGCGTCTTTTTTCTTCCTTTCTTCCGGCATGTGTACTTTGAATATGCCCACGGGTGATGCGCCGACATGGCCGAAGAAAAGATCGCCGTTGCTGTCCACAGCGCCGCGCGACACATATTGCGCACTATGACCGGGACGATTCAAAACACCAACTTCCTCGCGTTCAAGCGTTTCCGGGTCCAGCCGCCAGATCACTCCTTCAGCGGCATAGTCACGCGTTATTACTGAAGTGTCAGCTAAATCCTTCCAGCGGGAAGCGACGTAATAAAGGTGTCCATCACCGGCAAAGGTAAGCCCCCCGCAGTGATCGAGAAATGTGTCTATAGATACAGTGGTGTCGCGTTCCTGTGTAACAGGGCCAAGATCCTCAACAACGCCCCATTCATTCTTCATCGGCCGTATCCGGATAAGCCGGGGATGCTCAATCCATGTTACTGCATAGATGAATTCACGATCAGGTGAAGCTGCAGCGTCATACAGCACACTGTGCCAGCCGGTCTGGTATTCCTGATTATGCGGCAGAAGGTAAGGCGATGTTTCCATGCGATCCTTGTCAGGGTCATAACGGACCAGACGTCCATAGTCACTTGATGTCCACACACGGTGGCGGGCATCCAAAAAAAGCACCTGTGCGTTCACTGACCCGATACGTCCCAGGTCTTTGCATTTACGCGTTTCAATGTCATAAACGAAAAGATGGTCCCGCGGATAGCTGAGCGCGTAAAGCAGGCCTCGTTCTTCATCATACAGAAGACAGCGACATCCTTCTTTCGGTAAAAGCGTGTCCCACCAGAGAACCCTGTCATGGCGCGTGTCAAATGCCATAAGAGCACTGCCGCGAAAGCATCGTTCCTCATCATGCCAGGACTTCCACGGTGAGTATGCCGGCATATCTATCGGAGGGCCTGACAGATGCGTGGCCATGAAAAGGACGCCATCTGACATTGATGGAGCGAAGCTGTAATGAATTTTGCACTGCGTGGCTCGGCCTGAATCCCGCGGGTCATCAACGATTTTGTCTACGTCAAGAAGGTAATCAAGACTGTCCGTTTTATCGTTGTATCGGACTATCTTGACCGTATTCCCGGGATCAAGCTCACAGCACGAAGCCGCATAGATTCTGCCGTCAGGTCCTACAGAGAGCGCCCAGCAGGAATCCGATAATGGATGCCCCGAGAATTCGTGCCATGTTACATTGTATTTCATTCTTTTTTTTATTCTCGCCCCGCGACACGCGAGGCAAGCACTAAATTCACCACGCATACAGCGTGGCCGCAAAATTTTTAAAATTTTTTGACAGCCTGCCCGCCTGCCCGAGACGACTCGGGTCGGCCAGGGAGCCGCCACCCCGCGGCCAGGGAATTAACAAAATGGACAAAATAATATGAGGGAAAAGCGCAACTCTGGCGCGATGTCCCTTGTTTATTTTTTATCGCTGTTCCTCTTGAAATAATTTTCACGATAGTGTCTCCGCATCATTCGGCAAGGCAAACCACTCCGAACATTCGGGGTGGAATTTTAAAACACTTTGCCGTAATTTCGAATGCTCAACATTGCTGAGCAGAATTAACTAATAAAAAGATGAGAAAGTCAAGAGGAATGGTGACTGCTCTGGTAGATAGGCTGTAGGTATTTAGACTGCCTGCCCGCAGTGCTACAGCGTTGCAAGCGGGTAGGTCGGAGTCCGGCAGACGCAGGAAACTCCAAACAGTGCATAGACAAATACTCGTTGAAATCCGTTCAGCACGGACGGACACGGATTTTTTCATTTGACAGACAAAGCCGGAAAATCTATAAATGAACCTGTCAAAAAAATCAAAGAAAGCCACAGATTAACACGGATGAACACAGACAATTTGGATTTTTTGGACGCAGATAAACGCAGATTATCAAGATTTTAATTATCTGCGTATATCTTGCAAAAATCTGCGTCCTATTAACTTGACACTGGAAAGGAATAAGCCGATGAATGCGGTATTGAATCCCGATCTGCCCGAAAGCTGGACTTTCACCGAATCCGATCGAAAATTAGCGAAGGAATTGCAGGCGCGTTTACCCAGTCGTGTGTTCGATGTCCATGCGCATATTTATCGTAAAGACCATTTTGATCCCATATCAGATTACATAAACAGCGGTCCGGATGAAGTGGACGCGAAAGCATGGAAAGAAAACGTGAGCTCTTTGATGGGTGCAGACCGCGTTTACGGCGGTCTGCTGATGCCGTTTCCCTCGCGCGACGGAGACATCGAGACTGCTAACCGCTATGTGTTGAATGAATTGAAAAAAACACGGACTTCACGGGCAGGCATAATCGTGGCTCCCCATTATGCCCGCGAGAATGTAATATCGCTTCTGAAAAACGATCAGGTCCGCTGTTTTAAGCCATATCATGTATACAGTTCCTTTAAACCTACTTTTCAATCTCATATTAAAGATTTTATTCCCGAATGGGTATGGGAAATAGCACACGAACGTAGCTTGGTCATCATGCTTCACATGGTACGTGACATGGCCATAGCTGACCCGGACAACCAGGCTGAAATCCGCAGTATGTGTCAGAAATATTCGAATGCCCGGCTTGTTCTTGCACACGCGGCCAGAGGATTTCACGCGGCCAACACGGTCAAGGGGATTGCTTCATTGCGTGGACTGGAAAACGTGTGGTGCGATGCTTCAGCTATTTGCGAACCCGAGCCTCTGGCAGCAATCATACAGGAACTGGGTCCTCAAAAGCTTATGTGGGGATCGGATTTCCCGGTTTTTCTCCAGAGGGGCCGGTGCGTTACGCTGGGTACCGGCTTTGCATGGATCACAACCGATAGCGTCAAATGGAGCAATCAGTTTTTCGGCGAACCATTGCTGGTTGGGTTGGAATCTATCCGGGCTCTGTTACAGGCGGCAGATATGATGTCACTTAATGATGAGGACCTGCAGGACATTTTCTGCGACAATGCTCCGCGCCTGCTTGGGATGAAAAAGGAAGAGCCGAACAAAACGCAATCACTATACAA
>CAZBGF010000079.1:0-7347 GCA_964491255.1 uncultured Verrucomicrobiota bacterium | reverse complement strand
GTTTGGATATTATCCTTGAAACTTTGTGCCTGAGTAAACATCTCTTTTGTTTTTTTGCATTCTTAAATTTCAAGACTTTTTCGAACAGGTTCTAATTAAATGTACAGGAATTTCAAAAAGGTAGGGCCGCACAGTCTGTGTGGCCGAAAACAACGGCGGGACAGGCTGTCTCGCCCTACCATAGGAAACAGAGTTGCCACTCTTGCGACCTAATTAAATGTATAGGAATTTCAAAGTGAATTAGTCGAAATGCATCTGAAAGGAGAACAGGCATTCTTGCCTGTTGCTGATCGGCCAGGAATGACCGATCTCCTTAAAGTTGCCGCCTTTAGCGGCCTAATTAAACCCTTTAGAAAATTATATTTTTTGAGAATATGAACAGAAGATCGCAAAGAACGCAAAAATTGAGAGGGGAAAAGTGCATCCGAATTGAGTTGGAATTTGGTGATGGCGTTCTGTCTATTTCCGTGCCGGAGACAGCGGATATCCTTCCTATTCCTTCAAGCACACTTTTGCCGAATCCCTCTGAGTTCATAAGACACAGCCTGCTTCATCCCATTGGCACGGCAGGCCTTCCATTTATTATTCGGAAGAAGAAACGTGAGAAAACACATCTCAAGGCTGTTGTCGTGGTTAGCGATAACACGCGGCCTGTGCCCTATACGGGAGATAACGGTATTCTCGAGCCCGTTTTAGATATTTTGGTTGAGCAGGGTGTGAAGGAAATAGAAATTCTTGTGGCGACGGGCATCCATCGTCCGATGTCTGAAAAAGAGCTGAGACAAATTCTGCCGAGGCGCGTTTTTCAGGGCGATATGGTCTTGACGAATCATCAGTGTACGGACCAATCTTCTCTCCGGCATATCGGCCGAACAGCACGCGGAACCGAGGTTTGGATAAACAGGCATTTTCTGGATGCGGACATTAAAATCCTGACAGGTCTTGCTGAGCCGCATTTTATGGCTGGTGTCAGTGGCGGACGCAAGTCGGTGTGCCCCGGCCTTATCGGCGAGTCAGCAACTAATATTTTTCACGGTGCTGATATAATGGCAGATATTCGTGCTGACAGTCTTATCGTGGAAGGCAATCCTTGTCATGAGGAAGCGATGGAAATGGCTCGCATGACGGGTGTGGATTTTATGATTAATGTGACCCTCGATCGTAAGCGGCGATTGACAGGTGTGTATTCCGGTGATATGGAGCAGGCCCATATGTCTGCTACGGCCAAAGTCATAGAGACCAGTGCCATTTTGATCCGGCATGAATACGACCTGGTTATCACTCACGCTGGATTTGTCGGAATCAATCATTACCAGTCAGCGAAAGCGGGTGTTGAAGCCGTTAAGGCGGCGAAAAACAGCGGCAGTCTTATTATTGCGGCGAACAATACGGATTCTGATCCTATTGGAAGTCACAATTACAAACAAGTTCTTCCTCTGCTTAAACAATATGGAGTTGATGGTTTTACGCGCAAAATCATGTCACCTGATTGGACTTTTATACCCGAACAATGGGAAGTCCAGATGTGGGCGCGAGTCATCAGGAAACTGATACGGTTTGACAACCTGATCTATTGTTCCTCTCAGTTGACAGGTTCTTTATTCAGGGAAAGCGGTGTGCCTGGAAATGATGGGGGGGAAGGAATACATGGTTTGTCCGGCCGCGCATTGACTGAGAATATGGTTCAGAGTGCGCTTGACAGTGTTCTTGCCGCCAATCCCGGCGCATCAATTGCTGTATTGCCTGATGGTCCCTATGGTGTTCCTGTTCTGAGGGCGTAAAAAACGATAAAAGAATAAATCTTTCGACCCGAATATTTTGGTGAATGAGTCAAAGAATTTCAAAGATATTTGAATGGTTACAAAACGTGTTTATATTGTGCAGGGTTTTTGAGCGCTACTCGACTGTCACGGTCTTAGCCAGGTTGCGTGGCTGATCAATATGCTCGCCGCGCATGTCGGCGATGTGGTAAGCCAGAAGCTGGAGCGGAATGGCTGTCAGAATGGGTGAAACGAGTTCCGGACAGACTGGAATCCATATCATGTCGTTCGGCTGTGCCGCCACGTCATCTTTTGCAGCTTTATGGTCTATGCCGGCATTCTTGATTTGAGTATCGCCATCTGTGGCGACGGCAATAACATGGCCGCTTCGGGCCTTGATCTCCATGATATTGGAAATCATCTGGTCTTTAACTTCACCATCCACTGCTATGGCAAGGGTGAACATCGTGGGTTCCACAAGCGCAATGGGACCGTGTTTCATTTCTCCGGCCGAAGATCCTTCAGCATGGAGGTAGCTTATTTCCTTCAATTTCAAAGCGCCTTCCATAGCCGACGGCAGGTTTATGCCGCGGCCCAGGTATAACGAATTCGGTTTTATGGCGTCACGCCGTTTCATGAAGGACCAGTAGCCTTTTGGTTCCACCTGGCTGTCGGGTTTGTTAATCTTGATATCGTGCTGTCCCCATGTTTCAAGTGCTAGGTCAAAATATTTGTGTGCCAGTTTTTTTATATCGTTCTCGCGACTCATCAATTCCTTGGTTTGGTCAGGACATTTCAGCAGAGCTTCCTTGAGAGTTCGGATTTCATCGGAAGATGCTGCTTTGCGGATTTCAGCAAAATACAGTGCGATCAATCCAATGGTCAGAAGCTGAAGCGTGTAAGACTTGGTTGATGCTACTCCGATCTCCGGGCCGGCTTGAATATAGACGACTCCATCGCTTTCCCTGGTAATGGTACTGTCCACGACGTTAACAACTGAAATGACCTTTGCTCCTTTTTTGCGCATGTCACGCAACGCCAGCAGCGTGTCCATGGTTTCACCAGATTGACTGACAGCGATCACCAGGGTATCTTCGAGAACAATGGGATTCCGAGCGCGCAGTTCGGCGGCCAGGTCAGCCTCAGCCGGAATACGGGCTAGCTTCTCCATCATAAATCGGCCAACCAGCCCTGCATGATAAGCAGTTCCGCAGGCCGTGAACATGACTTTCTTGATATTTTGAATTTCATTTGTAGTCAGGTTCAGTTCATCGAGCTTGATCGGGCTGTCCGGGTCTGTAAGCCGGCCGGCAAGACAGGCATACATGGCCTCAGGTTGCTCGTGAATTTCCTTGTGCATGAAATGCTTATGATTGCCCTTGCCCGCCGCGTCAGCAGGCCACGGGATCACATAGATATCCTTAGTAATGGGTTTCAGGTCAAGGTCAGTAAGTTCAATTGTATCGGCAGTGACCCTCGCAATCTGGTTGTCGTCTATAACATAAACCTGATCCGTTTCAGGACGGATTGCCGGCATATCGGAGGCTATGAAGTTTTCTTCCTTGCCAATGCCAATGACCAAAGGAGAACGACGGCGGACAGCGATCATTTCATTCGGGCAATCGGCACAGATTACACCAAACGCAAAGGCGCCGCGCAGTTCACGGACAGCGTCGCGCACGGCCTGGCGAATGTCATTCTGAAAATGTTTCTCCACGAGGTGAGCCATGACTTCCGTATCGGTCTGAGATTGAAAAGTATGTCCCTCTGATTCGAGTTGAGTCCTCAAGTCCTGGTAATTTTCAATGATGCCGTTATGGACCACTGCAATACGGCCGTCGCAGGACAGATGGGGATGGGAATTCTCGACCGATGGTTTTCCGTGAGTGGCCCACCGGGTGTGGCCAATGCCGACAGTGCCGATAAGGGGGTCACGTTCCAGTGCTTCATGAAGATTATCCAGTTTGCCGACGACCTTGCGCACATCAAGCTGACTATCGTCTTTGATCACGGCTACGCCCGCAGAATCATATCCTCGATATCCCAGATGCCTGAGACCCTGGATGCAGATAGCCGAGGCCTGACGTTTACCAATATAACCGACTATACCACACATAATGATATTCCTTTCTTATTTCTCATGTTGATAAAAAGAACAATATAAAAAAATCACTTTATTAATCAAGCTTTTTATATCGCATTGACTCCAAGGGTAACCTCCGCTTCGCTGCATCTGTGTTAATCTGTGGTTTTCTTTAATTTTCTTTCTTTGATTTTTTTGAATGTATTTCTGATATTCATACAAAAAAAGAGTTTTCAATCACAGCTTTCGTCACCATTTCATCTTTAATATATTATAACATATTCAACATTTTGCATGAATAATTCAGGATAACCTGTCGTCCCGAACGTTCGAGGCGACATCCTAAGGGAAACAGGCATTCCTGCCTGTTGTTCTAAGGTGTTTTGGATCCTATAATGAGAATTGCGGGAAATTGACTTGACAACATATATTCATTTTAGTGACAATGCTTTTTCTTGATATTGCTCACTAATGTAGCGTTCGTTAAATGGCTTGAATAATGACGTAGCATATTTTGCAGTGTCCGCAAGGCGTCGCGCAAAAACGGCGATAATCATTATCAAGGTATTTAATGGATACTACATTATCGTGGAGGCGACGTAGCTCAGTTGGTAGAGCGGAGGACTCATAAGCCTTAGGTCCGGGGTTCGAATCCCCGCGTCGCCACTTTGTTTTCTTTCAAATATTATAGAGGGGGTAAATTTGACTGATAAGCCGTGCAACGAATCGAAAAACATTACTCATCCGTTAATCAATGAGCTTGTTCAATTACAGGAATTGATTATGGTTCGATCAGAACAGCAAGTCTCAATGACAAATAAACAACTCTCGCAACTGGATTCTTCCATTCAATCGCTCATGGATGATCTTCCTCCTGATACCCGTTCGCTCTTTCTTAAAATGCAGAAAAAAGATATTCTTGCGATTGTTCCGATCTATAATAATATTTGCGCAGGATGCGGTTTAACGCTTCCGGTCAGCATGGTTTACGCTGTCCGCGCCGGAAAGAAATTGTACCAGTGCACCCATTGCGCGCGTATCCTGTATTACCCCGATGTCCGTCCGCGCCGGATCGACAAAAAAAAGGCCAGTCGTTTGGCTCCGCGTCAAACTGGTATCGCGCGTTTCTCATCCCCTTCTCTGATGATTCCCAAATTGATAGCCACTGAACAGGAAAAAGTCATAGGCGAGTTCACGTTCAAAATGGAAGAAGAGGGATTTGTGGATGACGGAGCAAAACTGCTGGATGAGGCGCTTAAGCGAGAAGCCATTATCAATACAGCGGTTAATAACGGTATTGCATTTCCGCATGTACGGGGTGTCGAAGGAGGCGGCCTGACCATGGCCGTGGGAATCAGCCGAACGGGCGTCAAGTATGATACGTCTACGCGAATGCTGACTCATATAATTTTTTTCATCGTGATCCCGACAGCGGCCAGTGTGTTTTATCTGAGGCTCTTGTCAGGTCTTACTCAGACGTTTGCAAAAAAGGAAAACCGTGAAAAATTGCTTTCCGCTCAAACGCCTGAAGAATTGTGGAACGCGCTAGTCAAAACAACACGGTATACGATCAAATAAGCAGCGTCAGTGCACTCAAGTTTTGCAAAAGGCGGGATTATTCAAAATAGACGCGGACATAATATTCCGTTGATGAATAAGAAGAATCAATTTTCACATTAACAATTATCACTTTTCCTTCGATCACATCGACATCATCACGGAAAGTCCGATAACCACTTTTCTCATCGAGCACGAGGCGATAAACTGCCGGGTCCAGGTCGAAGATTTCATAGTCATATGACGATACGTCCTTGGTGTAATAGCCATCAATATAGATATGGATATCATCTGACGAGTTGTTATCGATAATCAAACTCCCTTTTCCAGCAGGCGGCGTGTGATCGAATTCATCCCATTCACAGCTGGTAAGGCCGACAGAAACGCCTGCCAATAGAACACATAGGGCCATTCCATTAATACATTTTTTGATACGGGTTTTCATTGCCTCATTCATTGATATTTACTCAATAAATAAATATGTTTGATTTAGATAATTGTTCCTTTATTATGTTTTATGTCTTCTTATATAGAATATTTACTATTTCAAAGCAGAAGTCAAGTTCATAGAACGCAGATTTTTACTACGTCGGTGCGGAAGTTGTCGGATTCGCCCCGAATGTTTGGGCTCGAACAGGTTCTAACATGAAGCTGTTCGAAAAGGCATGGAATACAAAAATATAAGAAAAAACGAGAGGTAAATAGTTAGTCAACTCCGTTGAATAAACAAAGAAACTCTCTCGCAGAGACGCAGAGTTCGCAGAGAGATGCTTTTGTTTCGAAAAAACGGCTGAGAGAGCCGTTTTTCCGAAGAGTTCCGCGCCAAGAAGCGGTAACTCTCCGCTTTTTGGCGCAAACTTTGCGTTCTTGGGCACTTGCTTGCCAAGCCGAAGCTTTAGCGAAGGTTGGAGCGCGGGCGAGAGACAGAGATTTCGACAGAGTTCAGTGAATATTTACTTTAAATCCGCGCCCATCCGCGTAATCCGCGGTTAATATGTTTTTTTGAGTAAACTCTAACATGAAGCTCAACAACATCAGAATTGTTTTATCCAGGCCCATCTATGGAGGAAATATCGGATCCGTATGCAGGGCAATGGCGAATATGGGTCTTTCAGACCTGGTCATTGCCGGCTCTATGCCGACAGACCTGAATGAAGCGCGGAAAATGGCCTGCTGGGCAGTCCGGATTCTGGAGTCTATGCGAGTCGTTCCAACGCTGGTAGAAGCCCTTGCTGACTGCACACTGATCGTGGGCGCTACATCGCGAGAGGGCCTGTACCGCCAGCATGCCAAAACACCAAGGGAATGGGCAACTGCCATTCTTGAAGCATCACAGTCAGGAAAAACAGCTTTGCTGTTTGGCCCTGAGGACAACGGACTGAATAATGAAGAACTCGCTTTATGCTCTCATCTTATCCGTATTCCATCATCCCCTGAATACCATTCATTGAATCTCTCTCAAGCGGTTATGATCTGCGTCTACGAGATTTATACGGCGAGTGGACATTTCACGCCTGTACAGGAAAAATCTCTTGATGCTACGACCCATCTGAAAGAGAGAATGTTTGCCATGTGGGAACAAGCGTTGCTGGATATCGGTTTTATGAAGGATGACAAAGCACAACATATGATGCTTGGCTTGCGTCGAATTTTTTCTCGCGGCCGGTTGACTGAGGACGATGCCAGCATCCTCATGGGCATTGCCCGGCAGGCGAAATGGTGCGCCAGACAACTTGAATCCGAAAGAAAACAGGTATCAGAAAACTGTGAATCTCCGGCGATTGCCGGACCGGAAAACTGAAACCGCTGTTCGTTCAGAATGTTCGGGGTTCCGGACATCCGTGTTATCCGCGGTAAAACACTTTTCGTATAAGCTCTATTTAGACCTAATCCGAAAAGGGTATAACCAGCAGAACAAGCAGAAAGATTTTATTAAATATCTTGTTA
>CAZBGF010000078.1:0-7361 GCA_964491255.1 uncultured Verrucomicrobiota bacterium | reverse complement strand
GCCGTATTCCATACATTCATGGCCGCGCGTGTAATATCAGGACCAATCCCATCACCTTCAATAAACAGGACAATGGGCCGATCCGGCACCTTTAGCCTGCCGTCCGATGTTAAAGTGATTGCTTCGCCAGATTGCGGTTCTATTCGCGTCATGATTTTTTCCGTAATCTTTCTATATGTGTTGCATTATTTGTTAAACCGCTAATAATATACTACACTGCACTTTACACAAGCTTATACCAAGCGAAAATATACATATATAACTGGTTTACCGAAACGCGGCTTCACGGATTGACAACTATTCCGACGCGCGGACATCCTGGATATTGAGTTGGAGAGAATCACGACCCATATATGAATTTCTCCTCAGGTAAAACGCCGCGTCAACGGGACTTTCCGGAATTATGCGATCGGCCATTCCAAAAGCAATAGCCGGCCGGCGCGCGTCTCCAGCCGAGAGAGTCAATCGAAGATGATTTTTTCCAACTTTGCGAACAGCATCAATCTTAACCCCGCGAACAGCCAGAACCGGACTTGGATTCCCACGACCAAACGGACCCAGCCGTTCCATGGCATTCATCAGCACGTCATCAATTTGATGAAGCTCCAGCCAGGCATTAACGTATTGGACTTGACGAAGATCGCGATCCTTGAGTTCAGACGTCACAACATGATTGAATCGCTTTCTGAAAAACTCGAGTTGCTTAACATCGATTTTTAATCCAGCCGCCATTTTATGACCGCCGAATGTAATTAAAGCGCCCTTACATTGCTCCAAACCGTTCAGGAGATTGTATCCTTCAATACTTCTGCATGAGCCGCGACCTAACCCATCTTCATCAAACGCAATAACAACAACAGGCCGCTGATACACTGACACGAGCTTCGACGCCACAATACCAATAACCCCGGGATGCCACCCTTCTCTTCCAACGACAATTCCAAAACCCCCTGAAACATCAAATGAAGAATCAATTTCTGATATGGCCTCATCATAAATCATCTTTTCAATGTCCCGCCGTTTTCTGTTCGCCGCGTCAAGTTCATGGGCAATGAGATCGGCTTTGTGATAATCATTCGTGAGCAATAGTTCCAGAGCTGATTCCGCTTTCCCCATACGGCCTGCCGCATTGAGCCGCGGCCCAAGACAGAATCCCACATCATAAGCGTTTACTGGTCCACGAACACCTGCAATATCAATCAGCGCTTTCCAACCCGCAAAACGTGTCTGATCCAGTTGGGAAAGCCCACGGTGGACCAGAATCCGGTTTTCTCCAATCAACGGAACAATATCCGCGATTGTACCGACAGCAACCCATTCAAGATAATTACGGAGGTCAATTTCATCAGCGGAATCATAATGATGATTTCTGCCGTACTTTATCAATGCATGGCAAAGTTTGAAAACCACACCAACACCTGCCAACATTGTAGACTCTTCATTACCCCGCAACGTTGGATTCACAAGCGCGCAGACATCCGGAGATTCACCGGAACTTTCATGATGGTCGGTAACAACAACATCAATTCCCAACCCGGCAATAACTCGTGCGGCTTCCGCGGCATTGGTTCCACAATCAACAGTGATAAGCAAATCAGGCTCACACGACTCAATACAACGAGTTAACGCGTCAACGCTTAAACCGTATCCATCCGAAACCCTGTTCGGCAGGCATGATGTAACACGGGTTGCGCCAAGTTTCTTCAGAATGGTAATGAGAAGGCTCGTACTCGTTATGCCGTCAACATCATAATCACCATAAACGATAATATCTTCATGACGATTCAATGCCAGCCAGATACGTTCCACGGCTTTGTCCATTTCCGGAATAAGAAATGGATCGGACAGGTCTTGTAAACGAGGGTTGAGGAATCGGTTGATGACATCACGTTCCTTCAAGCCAAGTCCATGCAGTATCTTCGCCATCGCCAGAGGAATGCCCATTTCATGAGCCGTTTGATTGACCAGCGCCCTGTCGAATTCAACAGTTTTCCAGACCTTCAACGCTTAACCACTCCAGCTTTCCCCGGCTTCTTCTGCCGCCGCATGGCCATCATAACGGGTGTCGCAATATAGATGGTTGAATATGTTCCGACAATAATGCCAATCACAAAAATGAGCGCAAACCCATTAATCGCGCCGCCGCCGAAAATGAATAACAGAATGACGGCAAGAAACGTGGTCACAGTGGTTATAATCGTACGGCTGAGTGTTTCATTGATGCTGAGATTGCAGATTTGCATGAAAGTCCTGTCACGGTTGCGCTTGATATTCTCGCGTATCCGGTCGAAAATAACGATTGTATCGTTTACGGAAAAACCAATGATCGCAAGCAGAGCAGCAATAATAGTTATATTGATTTGACGGCCGCATAAACAGTAGATACCCACACTGACTAAAACATCATGGGTCAACGCCACAATCGCCCCCACGGCAAACGCGAATTCAAAACGCCATGAAATGTAAATCACCATTCCAAGCAATGCAAAGATAAGAGCTTTAATCGCTTTGCCAGTCATTTCCTTTCCAATCCGTGGGCCAATGGTATTTTCACTCAACACTTCGAACATGGAATCGGGGAACGAGGAATGAAGAATATCTTTAGCCGCGCTTCCAGCTCCGTATGGAACCCGCACCTGGAGGTATTCAATGTCCTTATCCAATTCCTTCTGATATTGAATGTGGACACCCTTGATGCCAACGGAACTCAGCGCCTTTCGAATATCCACTACTTTCGGCTTCTGAACGAATGATAACGTTACAGCATCTCCACCAGTAAAATCAGTTCCAAGAATCGCGCTGGGATCCTCAATGCCGCGGACAACTATAAACGTCCATGTCCCCGCGATAACGAGTAAGGAACAAATACCGGCGACTTTCCTTAATCCAATAAAATCAATACGCGTGGCTTTAATGAGATTAAGCATTTTCAACGACACCATAGATGTATGCGTCGTAATGGTATTGAAAATCATTCGAGTGACGACCAGCGCGGTGTACATGCTGACCAATATACCTGCCGTGAGGGTCACACCAAAACCACGCACAGGGCCCGTGCCGAATATAAAGAGAATAACAGCAGATATAATTGTCGTCACATTGGCATCCAGAATTGTTACAAAAGCCTTGTGATATCCCGCTTCCACGGAGGGGCCAAACCGCTTTCCAAGATTCTGTTCTTCCCTGATACGCTCAAAAATCAGGACATTCGCATCAACAGCCATGCCGATTGTCAAGACGATACCGGCAATACCGGGGAGCGTGAGCACGGGTAACTCCATCCCCTTCCCCGCACCCACCGTCTGTCCGGTAAACAGCCCCAGGATCCCTGCGACAATCATCATGCCAAGTGGAAGCAAAAGTATATTGAACATCAAACCTATATCGGCTATGACACCGGCAAGAAAATAGTAACCGACCATAAAAACCACCACCGCAATACATGCATATATGGTCGCGCGCATTCCGCTTTCAATTGAATCCCTGCCTAATGACGGATCAACATTGCGGGATGAAATGATTTTCACAGGCGCCGGCAACGATCCCGCGCGAAGAATAATGGACAAATTTTGAGCTTCCGCTAATGAAAAATCGCCCTCAATCACAGCCTCTCCGCCATATATGGCTTCCTTGATAACCGGAGCGGAATAAAGTGTGCCATCCATGATAACGGCCATTTGCCGGCGTGATTCAGGATTGGGGTTCCTTGCCCCGCCGGGAGCGTAATCACGGGTAACACGGGCGAATTTTCTCGTGCCTTTCGAATCAAACTTCAAAGTCACGTATGGCCGGCTGAATGAATCATATTCAATACCAGCGTTCCGAAGAGTGTCCCCTTTCATTTCAAAACGCTGTTTAATAAAATATGGAATATATAAAATTTCACCGGCAACCACTTTTTCCTCTAACATGAACCGAAAGCCCGCGGAAGCCTTGTAACGATTCAGACGCTGACGAAAATTGTTGTCAATTGCTTCATCCGAGACTGCTTCCAGATCGCGTTTATAGTAATCACGCTGGCGATGATTGACCTCACGGGTTACGATTTTGTAACCGTCGGGCGCCTGACCATTCGCGAAAAGATCACTGGCCATCCGGTCGTTGTCTTTATGAACCATGCTGAATTCAAGAAAAGCAGCGCTCTGAATCAATTCCTTTGCTCGATCACGATCAACATCCTTTACCCCGGGAATCTGAACTATAATGCGATCATTCTTTTCCGGATAAATCAAGGGCTCCGCAACACCCAATGCATCCACCCTGTTCCTGATAATTTCCAGAGCTTGTTCTTGAGCATGCTTGACGGCAATGGGCATATGACTCTTGATCTGAGCGGGCGTCCAGTCTTTATTGTCCTCAAGAAGCTGCTTCTTAATTTCTTCACGGTCGATTTCAACGGTAAAACTCGTTCCACCTTTCAGATCAAGACCAAGCTTGACCTTTTTATTAAGCGGTATAACCAGCGCCATCGACCAGGCCACCAACCCGACCAAAATCAACCATTTCCAAAGCACGTGCTTGTCCATAATCCCATTACTCCTTTGAATCAGACCCTATGTCTTCGTCCTTCTGTAGAACCCGCGTCACTGACCCGCGAACTACTTCAATTTTAGTGTTGTCAGCTATCTTTATCGTAAACACATTATTTTTCACATTGCTGACGATACCAATGAGGCCACCCCCGAAAATCACTCGGTCACCTGTCTTGATATTATTAACCAAGGCTTTGCGGGCCTTCTCTTTCCGCTGCTGCGGCCGGATCAGCATGAAATAAAAAAGCGCGACCATAATAACCAGCCATCCAATCATCATTCCGGGTGACTGACTTCCACCACCGGGCCCGCCTGCCATACCAATAATCAATGATGTAACCATTTCACTCATCACTATATTTCCTCCTTCTTTATTCTGTTTGTTAGAGTTCGCCTGAATTGGGAAAAAACACCTTGGTCTAATGCCATTCGCACCTCCCGCATAAATTCCATATACCGATGAAGATTATGCAAAGTAAGCAAACGAACACCAAGGATTTCGCCAATATTCAACAAATGTCTTATATAAGCCCTTGAAAA
Organism: uncultured Verrucomicrobiota bacterium; assembly: GCA_964491255.1. Taxonomy (GTDB): domain Bacteria; phylum Verrucomicrobiota; class Kiritimatiellia; order JAAZAB01; family JAAZAB01; genus CAZBGF01. Next base: position 2,289 of record CAZBGF010000078.1, on the reverse strand, counting down.
AGTTCTACATGTATAACAATTGCATCCTTCCTCAACTGGAGCTTGATCGTCTTTGTATCTCGAAGCCTTGAGAGGATAACTTCCATCCCGCGTAAAAGCTGAACCGTTCCGGGCAAACCGCGTAGGCACCACGCAGTCAAACATATCAACTCCCATTGCTATCGCTTCAACCATCTGATGCATAAGCCCGACCCCCATCAAATAACGAGGTTGTTCAACCGGCAAATGTTTAACAGTCATTTCAACGGTCTTCATCAGCAGGTGCTCAGGCTCTCCAACACTGACGCCTCCAATCGCATATCCATCAAAATTTAATGAAACTAATGTTTCAGCGCATTGCTCCCGCAGATCCGGATATTCACTCCCTTGAACAATTCCAAATATATATTGCCCATCCAAAGGAGCCTGTTCAGCACATATAGCAGCCCATCTTAAAGTTCGCTCAACTGTTTGGCAAGCAGAATTATGATTGCATGGATATGGTGCGCAATCATCAAAAACCATGGCAATATCCGAACCTAAAATATGTTGAACATCCATGACAGCAGCAGGGCTGAGAAAAAAACGCTTTCCGTCAATATGCGAACTGAATTCAACGCCATCTGCCCGGATTTTTCGAATGTTCGATAAACTGAATACTTGAAAACCACCGCTGTCTGTAAGAATTGGACCGTCCCAACTCATGAAACGATGAAGACCTCCGCATTTCTTCATGATCTCCATGCCCGGTCTCACTAATAGATGATACACATTCGAAAGTGTCATCTGCACCCCAACAGCTTTCAGTTCCATGGGTGTCATGGTTTTGACCGCCGCGCGTGTCCCAACAGGCATGAAAACCGGAGTATCAACAACACCATGCGCCGTGTGCAGTCGTCCGCGCCGGGCATTTGAATGCGGATCCGTTCTAACAATCTCAAACAAACCTGGCTGATTCTGTCTCATTACGTAATATTATCAAAGCCTTATTATATGAATATTTATAACCTGAGTCCTGCACGAATAAAAACAGGCTGAAAAATTGTGAAAAAACGGGGTTAAAAACACTGCCGCCCTTTGATGGCTCGATCTAATGTTATGGCATCGGAATAAGCTATACTGCTTCCTGCCGGCAGTCCCGTTGCCAGTCTTGAAATTTTGATATGAGTATCAGAAAGCATATCGCGAATAAAACTGGCTGTAGCTTCACTTTCAACATCGGTGTTTAACGCAAGAATAATCTCTTCAATGTGTTCATCTCTCAATCTCTGCATGAGCGCCTTCATGCGAAGATCATTAACGCCTTCATTGTTCATCGGTGAAATTTTTCCCATAAGCGCGTGATACAGCCCATGATATCCGCCTGAATGTTCAATCAGTGAAATATCAGACGGATTTTCAACAACACATAAAACCGTCCGCTTACGTGATGAATCAGTACACAACAGACATGGATCTTTATCAACCGTCGTTAATGCGCCACACTTCGAACAGCATGAAATGGTTTCCCCAACTCGCTGAAGAGCGTTGATCAGTTCGCTAAGCAGAGACTCTCGCTTGATCACGAGTTTAACGGCAATGCGCTCAGCCGAGCGCCGACCTATTCCGGGAAATTTGCCAAGACAGGATATTAGTTTTTCGAGCGGTGGAAATGTTTTCATATTATTAATAATTCGTAACTAGAGCTTACTCGAAAAGGTCCTGAAAGACAAAATTCTGAAAGAACTAAGAGTTTCTGACAAAATTAACAAAATGGACAAAATAATATGGAAAAAAACCAAAGAAAATTCTGTTTATTCTGTTCATTCCCTGGCCGCCGCGTCACTCGCTTGCACTCGCAAGCGGCTGGCAGGGCGGTCCCACGGGCAGGCGGGCAGGCTGGTGCCTTTGTCACTTTGCGCCCACCTGAGTAATAATTATAAACCGGGGATCTTTGGCAATCCCAATTCAGTCGCCATTTGACTCATGTCGTGAGAACTCATTTTTCTCGCCGCCTCTATGGCGCCTCCCACCGCGTTCAGCACCATTTTCTCCAAACGAGCAGGATCGGAAGGATCAATAACACCGGGATCAATCTTAATATCGGCAATGGAACCATCTCCGCGGGCCGTCACTGTAATTTTGCCGTCTTTACTGGAAAATTCGACAGTTTTTTTTCTTAACCCATCCTGGATTTTTTTTACCTGTCTTTTCATAGCGGTAGTATCTCTAAGCATTTTAAACATGTCTTTCATAATAATATATCCTTTTGTGTTACGGTTCTGTCAAGAATTCCAGCCCTCTGTGCGCGCAACGTAGTGCATATTAGGC
>CAZBGF010000077.1:0-7379 GCA_964491255.1 uncultured Verrucomicrobiota bacterium | reverse complement strand
GAATAAATATTATTTGATCCATAAAAAATAACGGGTAGGAGTAGGGTAGGGGTAGAAAAAGATTGATTTTTACATAGGAGGAACTAATGAAAATATCGAAAAATACTGCTCAATTAGCAACTTGTTTGATAAGTGTTTTTGTACTTGCCGCATGGACTGAATGCGCCACAACCGGGGTCAAGACAGATAAGAAGGACCCGGGACTCTCCCAGCTTGTGAATCCAGCAGGTCTGGAAGACCCCTTGTATCGCTGGAACGCGGAACTGGTTGGTATGCCCACAAAAGACACTGGCGATATTTTTGAGGAAACGTATAACGATTACGCAACCTGTTATTTGAAAGACCCATGGGACTTTGACGAGGGTGATGACGAAGGAATAAGCGTGTTTTCCAAAGGTATGAAAGACACGGCGGTAAAGAATGGGAAGCTGACATTTACAACCGGTGAAAAGGCTTATTTCTACTGGGGCGATCATTTTGAGAATGACGGAAAGCAGGGCCTGCACATCGGTTTCAACTGGCCGGTAAACAAACGCGTTTGGGGCAGAGGCTGGTTTGTCAGGATCCGCGCAAGGCAAAGCCTGCAAGAATCAACATGGCGAGTTCTTGCCAGGGATGCAGGCACACCTCCGCGCATCAGCCGAGGATCAGCAGACGTGAAAGGAACGAATTGGCAGGTAGTTACGTTCAATATGGGTGGCCAGGTAAGTCACCGCCGCGGCACACGGCGGCATTCACTGTGCATCGAGCCTGGCAAGGCCGGTAACGAGGTTGAAATAGACTGGGTTAAGGTCATACACCTGAGCCAGAAAACGGCACAGATATATCTGCGGAAAACAGTGACACTGGATCGGGATATACGCAAAGTCACATTCTGCCTCTTACCATTCGGGGAGTATTCTCTTTATATCAATGGCAAGCAGGCTGTTGAGGGTATCGGCACTGGCAGGCGGCCCGGACAACCGAGACGCCTTCAGACAGTTGATGTAACTCCTTATCTGCGCAAAGGAGCCAACATCATTGCCTACAAGGACGACACCTGGCGCAAGCCGAATATAATCGCTGAATCTGCGCTGGAAGGGATTGTCTTTTTCAACGACGGCACGTTCAAGCGTATCTATACGGATAAATCATGGAAAGCAAGTTACCGCGCGGAAAAGGGATGGATAACGGAGAAATTCGACGACAGCAAATGGTGCCCAGTCAAGAGCTATGGGAATATCGCCCAATCCACGCTTCCGGGCCGGGGCAGGAATGGCAGGGGCCCGTTTATTGACCCGCCATACATGGGGCCGATAACTGTTGAGTTCCCGAATAAGAAAACTCCCGAGGATACGCCACCCATATTTCGACAGAAAACAGGTGTGAATCTTGTTGTTGAATTGCCACGGAAACACGGAGCGCAATACAGCCTGACATATTCACTCACCGACGCCTTTAACGGGAAAAATGCAACTACCGGCACACTGAATGAAAAACCAGTTGACGATGACAGCCACATATACGAATTCGTTGCCAAGCCTGATAAGGCCGGCGTCTACGACCTCGTGCTTCAAGCAGAAGAGAATGGGAAAGTGCTGGACACGCGTTTCGTGGAACTGGCAGTGGTAGGCAGAATTCCACAGCGCGAGGTAATATGGGACAAGGTTGACGAACAAACGAAAAAGAAACTTGTGGACGAGGTCTATTGCGGCGACACTGATGATCCTCATCCGTATATGGAGCATCCGAGATTCTTTAGAAAAGATAAGAAAATCGAGCCGCCTGAGAAACCGATCACCCGGCTCGGCGAAAGCAGTGGAATCAAGCACCGTGAGACTGGCAAGGCGTTTGCAGATTGGTTTTCCTATGAGATCAAAATCGAGAATCCATGGAAGCCGCACCTGGTCGTAGTGGATTACCCGGACGACAGGGACATGGCATTCGTGGCCCGTGTTATGGAACCGCGCAAAGCCATTTACAAGAGCGTGTGGCATTCCAACAGTGCGCGCGGGCAGGTATGCGTGTATGTTGGCGGCGCGCTCTATCCAAAAACAGAAAAACAGCAGAGCGCGCAGTTCATGTATTATCCGCGGCACAAGAGAGCCTCTATTGATATTGAAAACATGTCAAGGGGAGGCAGGCGAGCCGCTATCTCACGCATTCGTGTTTATGAGATTACTGATCTGCCTGCCGTGAAAATTCCGAACGCCGCGCCGGACAAACTGTTAGGATCACACACGGAACGCGCGCCCTTGCGGCTTCACACCTTCTACGCCGGGCCCGAGGAAGCCATGTTTGCCAATATGCATGGAATCAGCATACACAAGCATTACGGCTTTTTGCGAAACTGGTACATAACGTTTGCAAATCATATCCGGCACATGCGGTATTGCGGGGAAAATATGTTTTTCTGCGGCATGTGGATGTACAGCGGCCCATACTGGCCGTCTGAACTCGCAAAGGAGTCGTTTCGTTCATCAACGGCAAGCTATGACAACTTTGCTCTTATGTTTGCAATGTTCGAAGAAAACGGTCTTACTCTTATTCCATGTATTGAATTCTGCCAGACTGCGAAGCTTGCCTATGCCAACAATCTTACCGACAATGAGGTACGCAAAGGGGCATCAACAGTCATCAACGTCTCAAAAGACGGGCGCCAGGTACCTTATGCCTCTTGCGCCAACAATTACAATCCTTTTCATCCCACGGTGCAGGAAGAAATTCTATCTGTGGTGAAAGATATTGTATCACGGTATCATTCTTATAAATCGTTTCGGGGTGTTGGTCTCTTTTCCGGTGGTCTGTGCGAGCCCGCGCTGTATGTGCCGCCTCACGTAGAAACATGGGAAGAAGCTCTGACGATCGGCTGGGAAGACGAGACCATAGCGCTGTTCGAAAAAACTACCGGCTTCAAAATACCGGTGGACGCCAAAGATCCGGAGCGATTCCAAAAACGCTATAAGTGGGTCATGGAGAATAAACGGCAGGAATGGATCGACTTCCGCTGTCGTGAGATGCTGAAAGTGCATCTGAAAATCCGCGACGCAATCGTCAAAGGAGGCGAAAACTGCAATTACTACCTTTTCGGCACCACCGTTGTGCCTGATACAATGGCAAAATACGTTGTTCTCGAGAACAAATCGCTGCGTGAAGCGTTCCAAATTATGGGGTTCGATCCAGAGTTATACAAGAACAGGAAAGGACTGGTGCTTGGATGGATGTATTACATCGAAGCATACCGACGCTCAAAATATCCCGGCCCCGGCCTGTTCAAAACGTTCAATACACTGCCTGAATTAAACCGTCTACTCGACAACGGCACACGCACCGCGTGCTTTCTGTATGGCGGATTCAGCGAACCTGACGTGTGTAACGTGTTCAATAAAAGCTGGGTCTGGCAAGGCTGCACCCAGGTGAACCCCAATCCGTGGACTGGACACCGTTTTTACGCCGAACCGTTTACCGACCGGCTGACACAGCTCACACCGTGCAATATCACCTTTATATGGACTGACGGGCAATTATACACTGCTCAGCACAATCTTCGGCGCCCATTTGCCGCGGCCTACCGGTCCATACACGAAGGTGAGTACAGGACACTCGAAGGTAATGGACTCGATCGGAGCATTGTTGTGCGTGAAGCTGTCAAAGACGGCAAACGGTATTTCTATGTGGTCAACCCGGCCTGGTGGGAAGTGACAGCAAAGATCAAGCTCTCCTCTGACAATGCTGATGTTCTGAACAGGGTCAATGACACACATATCTCACTGACCAACGGCGTCCTGAATGTAATTCTCGGAAATTACGCAATCCGCGTTTTCGAACTGCCCGAGAGCATTGAACTTGTTTCCGCGGAAACCGACGTATCAAAGGAGGCAAAAGAATGGTTCAAAAAGTCGGTCGATTTGTTAGCCTACCTTGATGTGCTCGGGCCGAAAAAAACCATAAAATTGTTTTCATTTCCGGAAGAGCCGGAAACGACGCTGATGCGCGTTGCGGCCATTCAGCAAGCCTGCGCGACTGGAAGATACGCTAAAGCCCAGGCGCTTCTCATGCATCCGTGGATGGTCACGCTCATTTCATATCTGAAGGAAAAAAAGGCTGGACGTGAGGAAGCAGCCAGGGAGAAGTACCTGGTCGACATCGGATCGGACAAGCCTTACAAAAACAGTAAGGGCAACACCTGGCTGCCGGACCAGTTTTTCCAGTATGGTTTAAAGTCTTATGGTTATGTCGGGGATGGTGGACTATCTATCCACCGCGGAAACGTACCCATTGCCAACACATCAGATCCCGAGCCATATCGGAGCGAACGGTGGAACTGCACCGGATACCGGTTCAGGGTGCCGAACGGAATTTACACACTGAAGATGCATTTTGCCGAAGGCTTTAAGTTCGAACTCGGCCGCGTCTTCGACGTCAGAGTCGAAGGCAAGACGCTTCTGAAAGATTTTGATTTCAACGAGGAAGCCGGTGCGTTTCGAACCGCATATATCAAGACCATCAAGGATATAGCCATCACTGACGGCGAACTGACTGTTGATTTCACTCCCAGGCGCATATTCAGAATTCACGGCATTGAGGTTAGAAGACAGTAGAGATAAACCCATGCGAAATATCAAAGCTATTCTCATGTGCAGTATCGGCATGGCGTTCGTTCTGGCAGCGCCTTGCCGGGCAGAACTATTGGAAGACGGGAAGTGGTGGGGTACGCCGTGGCAAAAGGTGAAGCAAGAGAATTACACGTTGACCATCAACAGTGTCGGCGAAGTCCTTGTTCGCGGCAGGAACCGAATCACCATCGGATCCCCTCAGATGCTTTTCTTCTGGAAAAACAAATCGTTCAGCTTCCATCACGACATCCACGGGAAAGGACCGTGGAAGAAAGTAGAAGGGAAAAGAGAGAAAATGCCGGATGGTACGAAAATAACCATTATTGGCGAAGTCGCGGATATACGGATTCGCCAAACTGTCCACGCGACCTCGAATTCGGTCACAGTAAAGTGGGACGCGGAAGTCATTGACCCCGGGCCTGAAATGCACTGGGTGCGGTTCATCGGTCATTTTTTTTATTGCACCGGATTTTCGTATAAGATAAAAACCACGCGAGGGCAGACATTTCAGGGAAAGCTCGGCGATCCGTTCGTGGAGATGAAGGAAATAGAGTCAGTTGAAATCACTGACAATAAATACCTGACACGGATAAAATTTCCGCGAGCAGTGCGCAAGAAAATCATGCACCATGAAAATCCGCGCCAGCAGCATCTTCCAGCAAAATATTCGTTTTTACCAGAGGGAATCAGACCGAGGGCGGATTTAATGCCCGGCGACCGGTTTGGCTATACCATGAAAGTCACGATACCAAGTGTATCGCGGGCTGATTGAGTAAGACTTGTCCGGTAGCTTTCCTCGGTTGTCCTGCTATGCTGTTACTATTCTCAAAAATTCGGCGTGCATACAAGAGTTATGTGTTATGATAAGGTCTGACCCTGTCTTCTAGAGATTCTATAAATCCCGTCCATATTGTTCGAATATATTAGATCAAGATATTAATTAAAAAGATAGAACTCCAGGTATCTTTTTAATTTTTCACTGGGCTTATAGTAAATTGGTGAGAAACGGGTTTGTTTTGGGTGTAAATTTTCTTTTCAGCCTCATCTCTGGCATGAAGCCATTTTTCGGTTTTCAGTTTATCTTGCAAATATTTTTCACTTCCAGCGTAACGCAGCTTGTATACTCTCTCTCTATTTTTAGCTTTTTCCTGCCATCCCTTTAAATATTTTTTTACTGCGTCAAGATCATTTAAATTAATCCCAGCCGGTCGCAGAGTAAAATGTTCAAGATAAGTCAGATTACGAAGCATCTTATCATAACGGGCCCTCAACGCATTGGTTTTTGCCACTTTTAGTGCCTGTTGAAATTGCGGAGTGATGGAAAAGTCGGCCAGATTGATCCCGGCAGCAAACTTCTCGGCGGTAAAAGTTCCCACTTTAACTTGATCAATGGTCAAATCATATGAGCCCGGTTTCAGAGATTGTACTACGAGAATTTCCTGATTTAATTCTTTTGTAAAAGGCACCAGCAACAAGGCTTTATCAAGACCTTTAGCCACGGGAAAAGGTAGAGCGTTTTCCAAGCATTTAAAGGTGATTTCTGAATCTTTCTTTTTAAAATCAGATATTTTACAATTCAACTGTTCGACAATTCCGGGTTTTTTAGCATCCACCACCATTTTCGCCACAAACGCCGGCATTTCCTGGGCTTTCAGGAAAAGATAGCCCATGACAAAATGCCCCGTACCTTTGGGATGAATCCGGTCAGGACCGACTATGCTGAATTCCGGATTTACTTTTTGTTGTTCAGCATTGATCCGGGCCATAGGCTCATGAAATTCCACCAGTTCAAGTTTATTTTCAAGAGCAAGTTCGCGGACAAATTCTGCACATTTTCTGAGGGCATCATTCGCACCCGGAGTTTTATTCGCCGGACCTTTCACGGCCGAGGTCTGGTCATATATTGAAGGGGTAATTAAAATGACCCGGCAACCAATCTTCTTTAAGCTGGCAACAAGTTGAGGCAAAAACGTCCGGTAATCTTCCAGCTTCTTCTTTTTTTGATCAAGATATTTACCTTTGTTCTTTTCGAGATATAAACCGCGTTCAATATCATTCATCCCCAGCATTATAGTTGCGACGTTGGGCTTTTTAGGAATGAGATCCCAGTCCAGGCGCTTAACGGCATGAATAGCTTTATCTCCGCAAATTCCACCGTTATAGGAAGTAACTTTACGATTGGGAAAACGCGTTGCATAAAACAGACGGATGTTATCATGGTAACCGCCTGAATATGTGATGCTGTCACCAATAAAACAAATCCGGTCACCCTCTTTAAAAGGTAAAACTTGGGTAGTAGCTTTTTCCGCTCCCAAAAGAATAAAAGAGCACAGATAAATGTAACCGGCCAAAACGAATTGCATTTTGCGATTCATACAAATATTCCAATTAGTGATTTGAGATTGGTTTATCACCCAAGAGGCAAATTGAGCTGTCTTCCAGGGCCACACAGATTTTTTTATCAATAACAGCAATACCATTAAAAACAACCGCAGCGGGGAATATGTGTTCGCTTATTTATTTCCCTTTATCACGCGACATAATATGAACAAATCCTTTTACATCGTCTGGTTCTTTACTGTTATAGATTCCACCGGAAATTATAACCGCATTTTTACATAACACCAAACCGGTTGTCTGATACCTGATCGGCAAAGGTTTACTCCAGTCAGGCTTGCCGCTTAACTTCTCTGCCGCTTTCCAATTTTTATCAATTGAGTAGCAGTAAATGTAGCATTCACCTCTACTTGAGCAAGCAGATTTATCGTCTCAGGAGACCAGATC
>CAZBGF010000076.1:0-7398 GCA_964491255.1 uncultured Verrucomicrobiota bacterium | reverse complement strand
GCGTCTATTGTTCGCAAATATCGGGCGACAGCACTGTCCAAAATGCGGCAAACCAGTGACTCGGCAAAGCGCAGAGGAAATTGTCGAGCGATTGCTCAAATTACCGAATAGAACCAAGTTGACCTTGTTGGCGCCCATGGTGAGAGCCCGAAAAGGACAGCACGAAGACGTCATTGATGAAGTACGCCGTAAGGGGTTTGTTCGCGTCCGTGTGGATGGCACTATTGTGGAGTTGGAGCATATTCCGCTTTTGGACAAACGAAGGAAGCATTCGATCGATGTTGTGGTGGATCGTCTTGTGATTACCAGTTTAATCCGGTCCCGTCTAACGGATTCCACCGAGCTGGCTCTGCGCCAGGGAGATGGTGTTATGATTGCGCTTTGTCAGGATAAAAAAGGACAATGGGACGAAACGTTGTTTTCAGAAAAGCATGCATGTCCTGATTGCGGTATCAGTTTTGAATCGTTGCTGCCTCGACATTTTTCATTCAACAGTCCGTACGGAGCCTGTCCATCGTGTTCAGGCCTGGGAGTTATGTTGGTTTTTGATGAGGATATGGTTGTGCCGAATCGTGATCTCTCAATTGAGAAGGGGGCGATTCATGCCTGGCGTCGCGGCGGTCGCCGTCTGATTATTTATTATAACCGCCTGTTAAGGGATGTGGCCAAACATTATAAATTCAGCCTGAGTACTTCATTTAAAAAATTGCCGAAAGCGATTCAAAATATCCTGCTTTATGGATCGGGCGATGAAGTTCTGACTTTCGGCTTTTGGCGCAAAGGCGCCTATCGTCAGTATGAAAAACCGTTTGAGGGGATTATTCCGAATCTGACTCGGCGACACGAGGAAACAGAGAGCGAGTTTACAAAAAAGCGGCTTGAGCGATATATGAGTCGTTGTCCTTGTCCGAAGTGTAAGGGTTCGCGTCTGAAGCCGGAGGTTATTTCATGCATGGTTTCCGGGAAATCAATTGTGGATGTAAGCCGTTTTTCTATCAAGAATGCATTGAAGTTCTTTAAAGATTTGAGGATTTCGAAACAGGAAGAACAAATAGCGCATGAGGTTATCCAGGAAATTCGTCAACGTTTAGGTTTTCTTGTTGACGTTGGATTGGATTATTTAACACTTGACCGGGAGAGCGGAACGCTCTCAGGTGGTGAAGCTCAGCGTATCCGGCTGGCGACCCAAATCGGCTCTGGTCTCGTTGGGGTTCTGTATGTGCTGGATGAACCAAGCATTGGTTTGCACCATCGTGATAATCAACGTTTGATTCGTACGCTCCAGGGCCTGCGTGATCTGGGCAATTCCGTGGTGGTGGTCGAGCATGATGAAGAAACGATCCGACAGGCGGATTACGTGATTGATTTAGGGCCAGGCGCCGGTCGGCACGGTGGAGAAGTGGTTTTCGCAGGAACTCCTGAAAAATTACTGATGAATTCGCGCTCATTGACGTCTCAATATCTTACCCGGAAATTGAGCATTGAGATTCCGTCGCATAGAATGCCGCCTGCAAATGGGTTCCTGACAATTTACGGGGCGCGGGAAAACAATCTGAAAAATATCAAGGTAGACATTCCATTAGGCGTTCTGGTATGCGTAACAGGTGTATCTGGCAGTGGCAAGAGCACGCTGGTTGATGATATACTCCGACGGGCGCTGTTCCGGTATTTTTATAGGTCTAAGGAACGGCCGGGAATACATCGGAAAATTACAGGTATGGATCGGTTGGATAAAGCCGTGGTTATCGATCAGTCGCCTATTGGTCGAACGCCCAGGAGTAATCCGGCAACGTATACAGGAGCTTTTACTATCATTCGTAAATTATTCTCGGAACTGCCGATTTCCAAGGTGCGTGGATTCGGACCTGGACGATATAGCTTTAATGTAAAGGGAGGCCGTTGCGAGAAGTGCCGTGGAGATGGGATTATTAAGATCGAAATGCATTTTCTTCCGGATGTATATGTAACATGTGAGCAGTGCCGCGGGAGTCGGTATAACCGTGAAACTCTGGAAGTCACATATCACGGGAAAAACATTGCCGAAGTGCTCGAAATGACGATTAACGAAGCGTTGGCTTTCTTTGAACAGATACCTGTTCTTGAACGGAAATTACGAACATTAGCGGATGTGGGATTGGGTTACATTCAGCTTGGGCAGTCTGCTACCACGTTGTCAGGCGGTGAAGCCCAGCGTCTGAAGCTGTCAAAGGAACTCAGTCGGAAAGCAACGGGGCAAACCATTTATCTGCTTGACGAACCTACTACAGGACTGCATTTTGCTGATATTCAAAAGTTGTTGAATGTTCTGCGGGCACTTCGGGATTCCGGTAATACGGTGGTCGTGATTGAGCATAATGTCGAGGTGATTAAAACGGCTGATTATATCATTGATTTGGGGCCGGAAGGCGGTGATGATGGGGGTGGGGTAGTGGCGAAAGGAACCCCTGAAGCGGTTGCTGAATGTAAAAATTCTTACACGGGGCAGTTGCTCAAACAGGTGTTCAATCATAATGTGGTATCTTAAAAATAAATTAATGCTCAAGAAATTCCTTTTTTGGACGGTTCCGGCTGAGCCGGATCTGACAGATTATCAGCCCCGAAGGTTCGGGGTGCGTCCTGTTAACTTGATCTTGTTATTTATATTCGTGGTTTGCCTGATTGGGTTTCCAGGATTTGCCGAAAAGGAGCAGTTAAAGTCCAGCCAGAAGGTTTCGGATTTGTTAATGGAAGCTAAAGCAGCGCTTGAAGATGAGTTGTATCAACTGGCGCAGCAGAAGATTGAAATTGCTCTAAGAACCATGGAAGGAATGCCGCAGGAGCAACGGGAAAGCACAATTTTACTCGCTAAGGCATTGTATGGTCAGAAGCAATATCGTGATATGATCAATCTCCTTTCCGCAAGCAGGAAACAGGCGTCAGGGACATCGCAGGCGGATGCCTTTGATTTTTGGTTGGCCATGGCATATTTTGAGTCTGCGCAAATGACTCAGGTTTTGGATTGTATACAGGATTTTGATAAAAACTATCCTGCTTCTCCGTATTTGCCACACGTTATCCGTCTTCGTGCAAAGTCTTATGAGCAACAGGGAAAGCATGAAGAGGCAATTAAATGTTTTGCCAATTTTGATGGAAATTACGGGAAATCAAAAGAAGGTCCGCAAAATATGTTGGATTGGAGTCGGGCATTGACTCTTGCAGGATATGATAACGAAGCCAGGAATGTTCTGGAACGCCTGTTGGCGCTGAATCTTGAAAATCGAGTCGGGCAGGAGTGCCGAATCGGTCTTGGGCAAAGTTATTTCCGGAAAGGGAACCGGAAAAAAGCCCATCAGATTTTCACCGCCCTTATGAAACAGAAAAATGTTCCGGCCGAGTTTCGTGCGGCGGCAGTCTATTCTCTGGCTGAAATTGCTGAAGCCCAAACTAATTTAGTGGAAGCGTTAAGCCTTCTGGATACAGGGATTAAACAATTTTCAGACACTGCTTTGAATGGTGAAGGTAATCTCCGTAAAGGTAAACTTCTGCTGAAAATGGGCAAAATTGATGACGGGGTGGCGTTGGTGAGGGTGTTTGTGTCATCTCAGTCCACTAATACCATGGCTCAGGATGTGCAGATGGAACTGGCTCAAACATTATTGAATATGGGCTTAAATGAAAAGGCGCTTGTTGAATACCAGAATTTTCTCGAAGCATTTTCTGATCCGGAGGGAATCGCGAGAGCCAATGAGGGAAAAGGCTGGGCGCTGTTTGCGTTGAAAAGGTATCTTGAATCTATTGCTTCATTTAAGAAAGCTTGCGGTCTTTCATCGGTTCCAGGTGATAAAGCTCGCTGCCTGTTTAAAGTTGGTGATTGCCAGTTTGCCGCAGGGCAATTCGAGTCTGCCATGAAATCGTATGGTCAGGTCATGGCGGAATGTCCCGAGACACCAATGGCTGATCAGGCTCAGTTCCAGCTTGCCGAATGCCGGGCGCAATCAGGGGATATTGCTGAAGCAGAGGCGCTTTTTTGGGAACTGATTGACAAGGACACCCGCAGTTCATTAGCTGCGCCGGCGTTTCTCAGGATTGCTGAATTGGAAATAAAACAAGGAAAATGGAAGGACGCCCGCGGAGTATATAATCTTGTATTAAACAATTATGAAGGCCATATCCGGGACAGTGCATTTTACGGATTGGGTATGCTGCACTATCAATCAGGCGATTTCAACAAAGCTTTAAGCTATTTCCAACAAGTGGTTGACGAGCTTTCTGACAGCAAAATTTCTGATGTAGCCTGTTATATGTGCGGATGGTGTTATTATATGTTGAAATGGGATGCTGAGGCTGTAAAACAGTTTAAAGAATTCGTTAAGAAGTATCCTCGTTCACAATGGGCTGCAGATGCGATTTTCTGGATGGGGGAATACGATTACAATCAAGGCGCCTATGCCAAGGCGGAGACAGGTTTTATTACATTGGTTCGAGACTATCCGAAATCATCGGTGGCTGATACGGCTTTGTTCTGGGCTGGGCGCGCCGCCTTGATGCAGAATGAGTTCAGCAGAGCGAATAATAGTTTTTCGATGTTGATTAAGGATTATCCGAACAGTCGTAAACGCCCTGAAGCTCGTTTTTATCAGGGAGAAGCGCTTTGTGAATTAGGTGAATTTGCTGGTGCGATATTGATTTTTAATGAAATCATTAAACAGTTTCCGGAAAGTTATTTGGCCGAAATGGCCTGGTTCAGAAAGGGTGACAGTCACTTTACCCTCGGGTCTAAAGATTCAGAGCGTTATGAGGAAGCTATTAAATCTTATCAGGTCATTATTAGCCGGCCTGATGTTTCCGGGCAATCTAAGATGCAGGCAGAGTATAAAATCGGCAGATGTCTGGAAAAACTTGATCGTCGGACAGAAGCCTTTGAACATTATGTAAATGTCGTTTATAGTTATTTCAGGAATCAGGATCGCAGTCCTCAAAGTAATGTCTGGTTTACCAGAGCGGCGTTCAATGCTGCTGAAATGAAGGAGCAGGAAAAAAGCTGGGGCAAGGCAGTGAATATTTATGAGCGTGTAATTAATGCGGATATTCCGGCAAGCCAGGATGCCCGGGAACGAATAAATAAAATTCGAATAGACCACTGGCTGTTCTTTTATTAAAAAAACGTATGCGTTCACAGCTGTCAGCAGGAGAAAATATTAAGATAAGATTTGGCAAATAGAGCTTATTCGAAAAAGTTTTTTTTGCCCGCGAAACATGCGAATTGCACAAAAGAAGAATTTTGGATACAGGAAACTCGTGAGTTATCAGCTATACTGGTCGGCTTTATCAACTCAATCTAAAACCAACTAAAAACTGATAACTGATTACTGATAGCTATCATCTTATTGATAAAGGGGGAGGTTCATGTTTACGTTAATGCAGCAAGGGGGCAGTATGCTATGGCTGATTTTGGCCAGTGGCATTTTCGCCTTGGCAATTTTCTTGGAACGGGCGTTTCATATTCATCGCGCGAAAATTAAAACCGATGATTTTTTGAAAGGGATTTGTACTATTCTTCGTCGTAAAAATATTGTTGAAGCCATGAGTATTTGCGAGGAAACTCCCGGCCCAGTGGCATTTATCGTACGTGCGGCCATTCTGCACTATAATCAGGGCCGTGATCTGATTGAGCGCGCGATGAATGATGCCGCTATTACGGAGATAGCCCGCATGGAACGATGGTTTAGCATTCTTGCGACAATCGCGCAAATTGCGCCTCTGTTGGGATTGCTGGGTACGGTGCTCGGCATAATCCGGACATATTTGATTATTCAGCAGAAGGCGCCGCTCGTTCATTCCGGAGACCTGGCAGCAGGCATATGGCAGGCGCTCATTACGACCGTTGCAGGATTGATAGTGGCTATTTTCAGTTACATAGGCTATAATTTGCTTGTAACCAAAGTCGATGCGATTGTGATGGATATGGAACGGTCAATGGGAGAGATGCTGGGTTTTCTTACAGGTTCTGGAACGCTGATTGCTGAAGAATTACAAGGGGGCAATAGGCGTGAAGCGCGAGGAGGAACGCGGAACGGGGAATAGAATACTCCGAATTCGAGATACGCTTGAAGACAGAGGACAGCTGACCAGAGACAAAAATATGAGACAACCCATTGAACAGATAGGACGAAAATGGCAGCGTTTTCGTCCAAAACGCCGAGTCTTTCACAGTCCGGTAAGTGTGGTTCCATTAATTAATGTGGCTCTGGTTATTGCGCTGTTCATGGTGCTGGATTCTGCTTTTGTGCTTCAGCCGGGGGTTATGGTTCAATTGCCTGTGTCACAGTTTGTCTCAGGATCTCATTATGGCTCGATGGTTGTTACGTTGACACAGGAAGGCATGGTGTTTTTTAATGATGAACGAATGCCGATTGAAGGCTTGCTCTTTGCCCTCAGTCAGGAGGCGCATCAGAATCAGGATATGACACTCATTATTGAGGCTGACGCGCGTGTCCCATATGGCATGGTTATACGTGTTATGAATATAGCCACAGCAGTGCGAATCCGACATGTGAATCTCGCCGTACGTTCGTCATTCGGGGAAGAGATGATAAAAAATTAATCATCGCATGTACTGAACAGGAAACGTTTTCTATCGAAATGAAAAATGAAAATCTTGCATGAAAATGAATATCGATCGTGGGTCATCTGGCTGACCACACTTTGTGTGACGCTGATCGGTTTGGCTGGAGCCTTTTATCTATTTCCGGAATTACCTCCTGTTTCTCCATTGCCCAGGCCGTTTACTCCCACGGTGTCTTGTCTTATCCACGATTTTCATCAGCCTGTTACTCGTGATGAGTCTTCTGAACTTAATGCCGTCAGGTCTCCTGCCCTCATTTCTCTTCCGGGCAGCATTGTTTTTTCAAATATTACGTGGAATCATATTAATTGGATCAAACCGCCGCTGCAATCGTCTCGCAGCCGGAATTTATTTCTCGAAATGAAAGTTCCAATGCTGACTGATAGCGATCCTGGTTTAAAGAAGCCTGTACAACGCAGCTGGCTGAAATCCAGTGTCGGTTTATTTTTCCGTTCTGATGGTTCTAATGTTTTTGACCATTGTTGGATAAAAGAAAAACATAAGGTGTCGATGATCCTTTCCGGCGGGTTAAAGGGAGAAACCCTTGATCTATCCTCTTTATCCGCTGATGCGTGGACAAAGAAAGGCGGCTCATGGACGATAACCCTGTATGTTTATTTTGACAATACAGGAAAGCCAGCCAGGATATTTCTGGAGTCTCCATCCATTGACAACGAGCTGAATGAAAAAGTGATTCGGGATTTGTATCAATGTTGCTTGTTTAAGCCCGTAGAACCATGTGAAGGCAGGATTATACTGTATGGTTCCGGAAAATAACCGTGAAATAAGTTAAT
>CAZBGF010000075.1:0-7423 GCA_964491255.1 uncultured Verrucomicrobiota bacterium | reverse complement strand
CCCGCTGATATAGACAAATGTCCCGGACCCTGGCAGGCTCCGGCAGTGCCAGTCAAGCGGCCTCGTGTGGAGGTTAAAAAACTTCATGAACGGCCCACACTGTTTATAGACAATGTTCCGACATTCGCGCACCTCTATATGTTCGACCCGTTCCCTAGCTGCCTGACGCGGGATTTGAGCTTGATCGGAAAAGCAGGCATCCATATTTACAGCTTTCTGGCGCCGCTCCTTTTCGGCTGGCACCGTGATCACATGGATTTTTCCTGGTTTGATCGACTTGCGAAACGTATTCTCGCCGCCGATCCCGCGGGAATGCTGTTGCCCCGTCTCTTTACCTCACCACCGGACTGGTGGATAGAGGAAAATCCGGACGAACTGACTCATTTCGAAACAGGTACGAACTGTCTGAATACGGCAAAACAACGGCTCACCTCCGCGCCAAATCCAAGCTTCGCGTCAAAAAAATGGCTGGCTCAAACTTGTGACGTACTGAGCGCGTTTGCCGCGCACGCATGTCAGTCCGAATACGCCAGTCATTTCCTCGGCGGATGTGTCGCCTGTGGCCCGTGTGGTGAGTGGGCAATGTGGGGATCTACAGAATTAGGGAGCTATCGCATCGCCTGCGATAACAGTCTTCCAATGCGCCGGGCGTTCAAAGAATGGGTCAAAAGTCAGTATGGGAATAAGATAGACGCGCTTCGCGCGGCCTGGAAACGGGATGATCTCATGTTCGACAAGGTGGATATTCCTGATCCAGCGGATCGTTTTCAGACTTCCCTTGGTATTTTTTACGATGATCCCGGGCGAATGAAACGCGTTATGGATTACCGCCGGTTCCTCAACGAGCTCGGAGCTGACCTGATCACAGCCTTTTGCCGCGCCCTGAAACAAGGCGCTGATGGCAATGCTCTTGCCGGCGCGCTGTTTGCCTATAATTTCGAACCACATTGGAAAGAATTAGGCGCCGAGGGCGCTCTGCCTCACCATGCCTCAAAACGGATATTGCAATCGCCCTATATTGACTTCTTCAGCACGCCGATGTCCTACGCGTTCCGCAGGCTTGACACGGGTGATGGATCTTTCCATGGGATTCCCGACTCCGTGCGCCTGAACGGCAAACTGTGGATTGGTGAAACTGACACACGCACTTATCTTACAGCCAAGCCGGGCGCCAATTTATGGGGGCCTGATACAGTCGAAGAATCCCGCTCAATCTTACTGCGTGATTTCGGAACGGCTTTGACCAAAGACGTGGATCTGTGGTGGTATGATTTCGGTTGCGGCTGGTATATGGATACTGTGCTCCTGGACACATTAAAGCGATGCGGCGATATTGGCCAGGCGGCTTTGAAACGCCCGCATAAATCAACAACACAAATCGCGGCGCTGATGAACCTGGAATCCTTGTATACAATAAGGCCTGTAAGCCATCTGGTGCATCACAGCACATCAACAATGCGTATGCGCCATCTCGCCAGGATCGGCGCGCCGTGGCATGCGTTTCTAATTGATGACTTGCCTGACATGCCTCCGTGTAAACTATATATCATGTCACTGGCAATGTGTTTGACCCAGGAACAGCGTTGTTATATCCAAAACCTCCAGAAGGATGGCAATGTGTTTATCTGGATATATGCGCCGGGCGTTGTGACGGATAAAGGATTCGAAATCGAAGCAAGTGAGGAATTGACTGGAATACGCCTGCGTCTTTTGAAAGAGGCTCGGTCACTGGATCTGGAGCTGAGCAACTTCAATCATCCATATACGGCTGACCTTCATGGGGAGAACCTTGACTCTTTCGGCATCAGCTTGAAATACAGTCCTGCGCGACCAAGCCCGAACATGCTGTATTCGGAAATGTATCCCGTGTTTGTGCCTGACGATCCGCGGTGTACGGTTCTTGGCGTATTCAAGGAAAGCGGAGAACCCGGTTTCTGCGTGCGTCAAATGCCGGACTGGACCTCAGTCTACTGTGCGGGCCCGATTATTCCATGGCAAATCCTTCGCAACATCTGTCGTGCCGAAAAGGTTCATCTTTACGTGGAAACCGGCGACGTGGTACGCGCGGACAACCGTTTCCTTTTCATTACGACCGGAGCCGCCGCGGGAACACGACATGTCCGGCTTCCAAAACCCGTCGATCGAATCAAAGACGTGATGACCGGGCGAATAGTTGCAGAAGGTTCGGTTAGTACGTTCACTCTCAATGCAGAAGCGAAAACTACATACTGGTTCGAGCTGGAGTCATGAAATCGTACCTATAAAGCCATAGAAGTTAAATTTTGACAGGATAACAGGATGGACGGGATTTATTATCATGTTAATCCTTACTGTTAATCGCCTGGCTGAACAGGCAAATCCTTGAGCTTTCTCTTAATTTCTACCTTGCGTTCCCCGAAGTTCAGTAGTAACCCAACAGGTTTTCCTGTAGCAACGAGATAGTTGACCAGTTGTATTTCATGAGTTTGTATGATTCGTCTTACTGACTTGAGCTCGACGATGACCTTATCCTCAACCACAATGTCCGCTGTAAACTCTCCCACGACTTCACCCTCGTAATGCACAGTGATTGCTTTCTGTGATTCGGCGTTCAAGCCTGCTTTACGCAGTTCAATCATCATACTTTACCCGCAACCCAATCAATTTTTTTGACAGAATGAACAAAATAAACCCAGCCTTCGTCCCGCTACTAAATTTGCGGATTTAGTAGCGGGACTACGGCTGGCAGGCAGAATTTTCTTCGCTTTTCTTCCATATTATTTTGTCCATTTTGTTAATTCTGTCTAAAATTCTTCTCCTGAAGTTTAAAGAGCTAATGTCTGATGTCTATTGTTTACTATTCTGTCTATTCTGTTAATTTTGTCAGAAATTCTTCTCTTTTTATTGTTTTTTATCGCAGTTTCTGATGCATCAGGTACTAACGCGTCTATCCTGTCCTCGGACCCGGAGGGTCCTCCGGACCTGAGGGTTATCCTGTCAAAATTCTGAGAAAGGCGCCAAGACAACGGCGACTACGTTAAGCCGAGAATATCCGCCATTGTGCCTCCAAACACTTTGTCTTGAACTGCTTTAGACACCTTTAATTCTGTCATAACATTCTTATAGTCATTCAAGACATCTTTTATCTCTTCAGGCGGAACGTCAGAACCGAAGACAATTTTTTCCCACGCGTATCTGTCCATTGGATCACGATAACGGGTTTCCGGTGTCCACCAGAGAAGCTGTCCGAGAAATTCCGCGTTTTTTTTCTTCAACGTAGAGCCTGAAAGATCGAAATATAGATTTGGATTCCACCGCGCAGACATGGTAGCTTCCTCGTACCATGGATTGCCCAGGTGCGCGCCAACGATGTTTAAATCCGGGAATGCCCGCGCAATCGTATCGAGGTAAACGGGGCGCATGCGGTTATTGTTTATGTCATGATATTTATCGGTCGGATTCTTGGCGATGATCCCGAGATGAAAGATAGCCGGAATTCCCGCGGATTCCATTCGTTCGTATACCGGGTAAAATTCCTTGTCATCATAATTTGATTTCGGGTTGATGAATTTAATTCCCTTGAATCCCTGCTGTACGATTTCATCCACTTTTTCCGGCAATTCCGTTCCAAGCGAAAATGAGGCATAGGCAATTATCAGGTCCGGATACTTTTCCATGGCCTTGAGTATTTCCGGGTCAGAGGCTAAACCATAATCACCTGCATTTCCGCTCAGCCCGAAAAGACATACTTTGTTTACGCCTGCCCGTTGACAGTTGTCAACCAGTCTCTCCAGATAGTCTGGTGAAGTCTCGAGGTGATGATGCGCGTCTATTATCATGGTAATACTCCTTTTTTACAGTTCGTATTTCACACTGATGAAAAAATATAGCTGTATGTGGATCGCGTCAATTATAAATTTATCGCATAGGAATTTGTATTTTTTGGACGCAGATGAACGCAGATTATCAGCCCCGAACGTTCGGGGTGCGTATATCTTGCCCGCCTGCAACGCTGTAGCACTGCGGGCAGGCAAAAATCTGCGTCCTATTAATTTATTTATAATACTGAACCCGTAAACCCCTATACCGTAAACTGTTGCTTAATATCCTTTATCCCATTGAGGCTCGATGTTTTGA
Organism: uncultured Verrucomicrobiota bacterium; assembly: GCA_964491255.1. Classification (GTDB taxonomy): domain Bacteria; phylum Verrucomicrobiota; class Kiritimatiellia; order JAAZAB01; family JAAZAB01; genus CAZBGF01. The sequence continues at coordinate 3,307 of CAZBGF010000075.1, read as the reverse complement.
GCGCTGGTTTCTGAAATATAAAAATCCGTCTTGAGTATCTGATGGATCGAGGTCGGCACTCGCGGCGTGACAGGGCCATGGGCAATCAGTCTCGTAACAAATCTCTGCCATGACACATTGGTGCCGGCAGTGGTAAGGTCATTCATATCCATTCTGTATTTTGCCGCAATAACTTCGGCTGGTCCGATCGTCGCCGCCTTTGGCGGCACGGCTGCCAGGTCTCCGCTCATGCCGAAAAAGCCATGCAGGGAATTCTGGGCAATCGTGAAAGGGCTGAGGGTTACAATCCTGGGCCCCATTTTTTTCCATTCATCCAGGCTTCCTGCGAATTCAGGCGCGTCAGGTTCGATGAATGCAAGGTGCCCTGTCCAGCCGGGTCCGCTGTAGCAGGCATCAGCTCCGCCCATATCCGCGATCATTTTCCCGTAGTCTTTGATGTTTCGGGTGGTTGGCCCCATGATATGATCTTCAGAAGGTCTGAGGTCTTTCTCAATACTTGTATAGAAAAATTTCTTAAACGAATTCATAAATCCTAACGGCCATGTTTCCGGTGCAATTTTTCCATTTTCATCCGCATATTCGTCCATGATGAAAACATGCAGGTTCTTGCAGTTCACTTTGAACCGGTTAATCATATGCGCAATATCACGGTACTCATGAGCGGGGTTCCCCAGGATCAGCACGAGTTGTTTTTCTTCATCAGCCGCTTGCTTGATCCTGAAAAAAATATCAGTAACCCATATGACCCGCATATCGGAATCCGGCACCACTCTTATTTTGAAATCTGGATTCGGATGTTTGGTGATATCCTCTCTCTTGATATTGCGGACTCTTTCAATAACTTCCTTGTCCCTGAATGGAACCCATTTTGACGGACTGAACTGAAACTTTTCCATTTGTTTTTTCTTTCTATTGTAGTGTTACTTTGGACAGAGGCTGAAAGCGATCAACTGTGAACCTGACAACCTGAGTAGACATTTTTTATACTTGTCTGTCAAATAAAAAAATCTGTCAATAATATAAGCAGGGTTGTTGTCAAAAATTTGTATAACCGTTCACGGGTTGAACGACCTTTATTTATAAGGTTAAGCTGTTGGAGTTCAAGCTTCAGCTTGCTGCCTGCCACTTGCCACGTCGGCTCCGCCAAGTGGCCGCTTACGAAGCGACGTGGCTGAAGAACACGCTAAAGCGTGAACTCCAAACAAAATCGCAGAAAACAACCCATGAACGATATTAAAAAAAGGCACAAATTTATTTGACAATGATATGGAAAGTAATATTATACGGAAAAACACTTTCTTGCATCAGATGCAAGAAAGCGGAAATTGGATGTAAGCACATCGTATAGGAATTTTCGTGTCGCGCCGCGACGGCGGAAGGGTTCGCCCTACCATAGGAAACAGAGTTGCCGCCTTTAGCGGCCTAATTCAACATGATCAAACAAGATATATTTGACGCACTGCGTGAGGCCGCGCCTGTTTCAAGGACCGGTTTGTCGCAGAAATACCACATCAGACTCGCAACTGTGACAAAAGTTATTAAAGAACTGATAAAACTTGGTCTGGTTGAAGAGACGGGTAAAGAGAAATCCAGTGGCGGAAAAAGGCCGGTTCTACTGCGATTGAATCCCAATGCTTTTTACGTGATAGGCTTGATGATTGATCATGCGGATATCAAGTGTGGCATGTTCTCGAACGGTATGACCTTACTGGGACAGGTAACAGTAAGCATAGACACGCAAAAGGGCAATCTCCATCTCTTGAGAAGCATGGGACGCGCAGTATCCGCAGTGATAGCTGAATCGGGTATCGCTCAAAAAAAACTGAAGGCTCTTGGGGTTATTGCTCCCGGTTATGTCAACGTGGACCAAGGGACATTCGAGGAACCCGATGGACTACCCAATTGCAGGGCCGTACCGGTTAAACAGTACCTCGAACGGGAATGTAAAGTTCCGGTATCAGTGGGAAGGAACGTTCTTGCCATGGCTGTTGCTGAAAAATACTATGGGTGCAGTTCGTCTGCGCAGAACATGTGCTACATACATGTGGGACAGGGCATCGCCGCCAGTTTTATTCTGGATGGTGTACTATACAGGGGTAGCCTGGACTTAGCAGGCGAAATTGGACATGTACCGTTGTTGCTACGGGGACCAAAATGCAAATGCGGCAACCACGCGTGCCTGGAAGTCCTGGCAAGCACCATTGCTATCACCAAAAATTATCGGGAACGGGTCAAGAAGCTTGAATGCCAGTTTGATGACGTTGTGACCGCTGCGCGGGAAGGGGATGTTGATGCGCGCATGGTGCTGAACAAGGCCGCCAAATACATTGGTATTGCGGTAGGGAATATATTCAATCTACTTGATCTGGACCTCGTCATAATTGGTGGTGCATTAGTTGGCGCCCAGGATATGATTACGGACATTATCATCAAGACTGCACACGGAAGAATGCTCCCGCCACAACATGAACGCAACAATATTATGTTTGGCAAACTTGGAAACAGGACCGGTATCACGAGTGCCGCACTCCTTGGTATTGAGTCAGTCTATAATAGGTATGGAATTAAACATATTTGATTTTTTTTTGACAGAATGAACTCAGGCTTTGCCCAGGCTACGCCGGGCACGGCAGAATAAACAAAATTTTTCTTTGCTTTTTTTCCATATTATTTTGTCCATTTTGTTAATTCTGTCAGAAACTCTTAGTTCTTTCAGGATTTTGTCTTTCAGGGGCTTTTCGAATAACATCTAACTACAGATAATAAAACAGGAGGAAGTTAAATGACAATGTTACAAAAAATTCTGGTTGCCGGTCTTTTGATTCTGCCGTGTCTTGACGCTGTCGCGGAAAGAACACAGGCTGAACAGGAGAAGATGAAAAAAGACTATAAACAATTTCTCATAGACGGCCAGGGATCGGTGAAGGCGGCCAGTGAGGGAGCGGTGGGCGGTGACGAGTCCGGGCTTCCGTTGAAAATCGATGCTTCAAGCGAAGGCCTGCAAGGCCGGGTAATGTTCTGGACCACTCCAACCTGGTATATGTATTTCGGAAGTCACCGGTTCGAAAAATTCAAGGATGACAAGAAATGGATCAATGACGCTTTCGACCGGATGCAGCGCATGGGTGTGACGGATATTGTGGTGCTTTCAAGCGGCGGACTTAGCCAAGGGGGATATATTGCGCTTGGCGGCGAGCTTCCCCCGCATTTTTTTCCCTCTCCGTACAGTTCGTTTAAGACATTTTATAAATCGTGGGGAAAAGACCCTTTGATTGTATATGCCGAAGAATGCCAGAAGCGCGGCATG
>CAZBGF010000074.1:0-7459 GCA_964491255.1 uncultured Verrucomicrobiota bacterium | reverse complement strand
CGAAAAGGGTATTGCACGCGAAACATACAGAAAGACACAAGAAATTTAACCGCTGCCTGCCCGAGCTGACGCTCGGGTCGGCCAGGGATAACGCTGATGAGCGCGGATATAAAGAAAGATTTTTCATTTTTCTGTCAATTATTTTCCGAATTCTTAATCTTTATCAGCGAAAATCCGCGTAATCCGCGGTTAAAATGCTTTTCGGATTGGGACTAAATAGAGACCGTTTGAAAAGGATATTCTGCGGTTGTTTTTCCCTGTTCCAAACGGGGGGGGGGCTTTTTGGATGCCATTCGAAAAGGCTCTACAAGATACATTAATAGGTAGATGCTCCCATTCTTAGAAACTGTGTTTCGTGACCATATTTTAACACAACACCCTCGTCATTAACTTTCATCAATGTTACCCCTTCAATTTCACTCCCTAAGGGAACCATTGTATTATTAATCCTGGCAACATCCTGATTTGAACCTAATCCGCTTAGCACGGCAGTTAATTTAAGAATTGGCCAGTCCATTGAAGGTGGCTCCTCTTCAACATTAGATTTCGGAGAAGAATCGGATTCCTTCGGAGTTAACGGCTCCGGTTCTTGACGCGTTTGAGAATGCTCCTTTTCTGTCAAACCTGGTTTGGCAGATTCCGTCAATATATCCTCAGATACAGTTGCAGCTTTTGGCAGCGGAAACTTATGCGGCTCTGGCTTTGCCGGCTTGGGTGTTTCCGCCGAGACTTGAAGAGGGATCGGTTTAGGTTTCGATGGTTTAACTGTTTCAACTGGCGGTTGTTTAGGAATGGACACTGCCGCTGGCTTGGACTCTGTCTTGACCGGAGGATGTTCTTGAACCGTTCGACTGATATCCTTTGATTGTTTTGAAGCACTCGCCAAAGCAACAATATGCTTGCCCTGTTTCTTTTTGACCCAGGATAAAGTAACTGACGTGAGATAAACAAACGCAGCCACAACAACAGCAAGAAAAACGGCAATACCAGTTATTACCAGCCATACCTTGGACTTGGGGCTTTTTTTCGAAACAGGCTCTGGTTCTTTAACCGCATGCTCTTCCGAAGCCGACAACTGTTCAGGACCCGGGTTGGTTTGAGTTTTTACAGACATCTGGTCTGATTTCGGTTTTTCCCCTTCATGCTCCTGTTCCTGTATGCGTTCCGGTGCTGATGGAGGCGGAGACCCTGAACCATCAGTTTTTTTGTCGCTGGATTCGGTGTTTTGAAGTTTCAAGGCATTTAGAGATGTCTCGGCAGTCTTATCACTATTGTCATCACTGCCATCTCCATTGCCAAATTCCTTTTGCTGTCGTTTCAAGGCATCTTGAATCAGACTCATGACGAACCCTCCAACTGTTGAATGGCTTTTTTAACACAACGGCTGTCAATCTCCCTGGTTCCGGCGACATATCCTGCAAGCAATGCTACGTCACACACGGCATTGATGATGCGAGGAATGCCGCTGGAATAGCGATAGATATGACGAATGGCGCCAGTAGTAATAAACGATTCATTATTCTTTAATCCTGCTATTTTCAGTCGATATTGAATGTATTGTACGATTTCCGCCTCTGTCAAAGGAGAAAGATGATACCGTACCGTAATTCGCTGGCGGAGCTGACGTAATTCAGGAGCCGCAAGCCTTTGTTGCAATTCAGGCTGACCGCAAAGCACAATCTGAATTAGTTTATGCTGATCGGTTTCGAGATTGGAGAGCAGACGAATCTGTTCCAGAACCGCCGAAGATAAGTTCTGAGCTTCATCAATAATCAGCGCCACGTTATTACCATTACGCAACTGCTCCAAAAGAAAGGCGTTCAGGCATTCAATATACGACAATCGGTCCCGGGCTTTGATGTTCAGCCCGAAATCACTCAAAATCGCTCTCAGCAATTGAGTTTCCGTCAGAAACGGATTCAACACCAGCGCTGTAATAATATTCGAGGATAATCCTGCGAGCACCGCTCTGCAAATCGTTGTTTTTCCGGAGCCGACTTCACCGGTCAATTCAATGAATCCCTTACGGTTCTCTATTCCATAAACGAGATGATCATAGGCTTCTTGATGATGCTGGGCAAAAAATAAAAAACGTGGGTCAGGCGTAATATTAAAAGGAGCCTCCTTAAAACCGAAAAACTTGAGATACATGAAATACTCCTCTACTTTTACTCCAAATGCTTTTCACACACATGACGATTATGCAACACCATCCTGTTCCATATATCGAATGGTCGTGATTTCGCTTGTCCATGAGTTTCCAGCTCCATTACACGATTTTTCAAGCCGACGCGACTCGGGAACATATCCAATACTTTTCTGTACAAAGTGATTGCCTGCTTGATATTTCCTTCCGATTCATACAGCAATCCCCGATAGTCCAACATCTCGCTTTCCTCCATTTTCGTGTCCAAGTCATCCGGATCCTGCCCGCTCGGCCACAACCGGATACCCGTATCAAATGCATTTGTGGCGTTCTTCAAATTACCCTGCTTCAGCGCAAGCAGTCCTTTCGCGAGATATATCCTGTAATCAAGAGGATTATGTCTCTGCGCCTCTGCGAGCACCTGATCGGCCAGGTCCAAACGTCCAACGCCGCTGGAAAGCCAAAAAGCTGTCACCGTATAAGCGACGACATTATGCGGGTCCATCTTTGTCGCGAAAAAGAGCCACGACATAATCTCCTTAACATTGCCCCCTGTCAGGTGCTCATGCTTACTCGGTGTAATATCACGGGCCAGCTTAACAAACCAGTCCTGAAAAGCTTTTTTCCGAAAATGCCCTACTCCCTTGTGAAAACAGCGGTCCGCTTCTTCATAAAAATGCTCGCTGAACAGGGTGCGACTGTTCCCGAATATATTTGCCAGCACAGAACCCTCTCGCCCTCCTGCGGGTCGTATGGTTACATTACATACCAGCGAAAATGCTATTGCCCACAACATCATCACTATAATAGACATGCGAAAACCTGTTAAGGATCGAGCCGGGTTCATTTGAGCATTCCCTGCGAAAAACGTTTGTTCCGATATGCCAGCCAACTCAGCGTCAGGAAAATCATAATCACAATACATCCATAAACAAGAACCAATAGAATTGTTTTCCACTGAGCAGGCGGGTACTGGTGAACAAGCCGCAGTCGCATGTCAAACAATTCAAAATGAGGCAATGCGTAATAAAGAATCAGCAAGCCGGTTTGCCTGAGTCCTTTCACGTGCATCACCAGTTCAGGCACTCGCGGGAGAATTAGAAACGATGAAAGGGTCAGTACGTATGTCAATGAAGCCGCCGCATCAGAATTCATGCGCGTTGAAAACGCAATGCCAATCGCGGAAAATATTCCAAGCAGGCAGAGATGAAGCGCTATCCCCTGCGCCAGAGCTGTCCAGCAAAACCAGCTTCCTCGTAAACCAACAATAACCACAAGCGCCGCATAAAAAACGAGCGTGGCAACAGAGGAAACAACCCATGCTCCCAACCATTTTCCAAAAACAATTTCAGCACGGCTGATCGGTTTCGCCAACAGCGGAAAAATAGTGCGTTGCGTTTCTTCCTGAGGCAACAGGCGTGAGCTGATATTTACGGCAAGAATCCAGGAAAAAAGCCATGTCAGGAGTAATCCTATCTCTTTGACGTACACCACCAGGCCGCCCAGCCCGAAAACATTCAATGACATGAGTATCATCAGAAATGCCAGCAGCAGAATAAACAGAACGTAAACATCCTTTCGGCGAAGCATCTCGATCCAGACAACAGAGGCAATTGTCAAACCGCGTTTCATGACAAAACCCTCAAAAAATAGCGTTCAAGATTTTCATCCGGCTTTACCAGGTCTTCCACAGTTCCATCAGCAATCATCCGCCCATCCGCAATAATCCCGATGTGGTCACATATCAGTTCCACCTCTGAAAGTTCATGGGAAGAAAAGAAAACGGTTTTTCCACGATCCCGGAGCGAGGTAATGATGTGCCTGATGCTGATCCGGCCAAGCGGATCAAATCCGCTGGTCGGCTCGTCCAGAATCACCAGATCCGGATCATTAACCAGAGACTGCGCCAGCCCGATTCTCTGCATCATTCCGCGCGAATATGTGGTAATCCGCCGATCAGCCGTATCGGTAAGCCCGACCAGTTTAAGCAGTTCATCAACTCTGTGTTTTAACTGCTTTCTCCGAATCAGGAACAAATTCCCAGCCATGATCAACAGCTCACGGCCGGTGAGAAACCGGTAAGTGTCCGGATGTTCCGGAAGATACCCAATCCTCTGGCGGGCAATCGAATGCAGGACATCCTCGTCAAAAATCCGAGCTACACCGGAAATAGCTTTGATAAATCCAAGCAGAACATGCATGGTTGTTGTTTTTCCCGCGCCATTCGGCCCTAAAAATCCGAATACCTGCCCCTGCTTCACAGTCAGATTCAAGCCATCCAACGCGCGAACCACACCTTTTTGCGAAGGAAACTCAACAACCAGATTCTTGATCTGTATAGCATTATTATTCATAGTTTTCAATTTTTAAACGGGTAGGGAACTCGCAGTAACCTGGAAATTGTTTTAGCATAACGCTTTTTTTCGTTTTTTATAAAATCATGCACTGCTGAAATGCGAGATATCATCAGACCGAAATCCAGACCAGCGGTCCCTCCCATATGCTTCCTTCCGGCAATAGCCTTGTAGGGATCCATTCCTTCAAGCTCATGAAGGTGATCCTTGACATAATCATAGGCGTTTCTGAATGTCATGCCCTTGCTCACATGGTCCAATACACAATCCGTTGCAAACACCGACGAAGAAAAACCAGCCAGAAGCGCTTTCCGGTTGACTTTTAGCCCCTTAATAAGAGGAATCAGAATTCGCAGACTTGACTGTGTAAGCTGAAACCCTTTTAAAAACGGTTCTTTCGTTTCCTGAAGATCACGACTATAGCCCCCGGGTAATCCGTTTACCATGTTCATAACACTGAATGCATATCCGATAACCCGGGTTGATCTGGCGCGTACTATTTCCAACACATCCGGATTGTTTTTCTGCGGCATGATACTGCTTCCCGTGCTCATTTCTGCGGGCAACGCGAAATAATTCAGCTCTGGCATTAAATACAGCATCAGGTCCTGCGCCATTCTGGAAAGAGTCATCATCACCTGGCTCAACGCGGATAAAATGACTGATTCCATTTTCCCCCGGGAATTACTTGCATACAGCACGTTATGATTAGGCTGCCGGAATCCCAGGAGATCAGATACCCTTTGCCGATCAATCGGCAAAGGAACGCCATAACCGGCTGCTGACCCGAGAGGGCATTGATCGTTAAGCTCATAAGCACTTTTCAGAAATGCCATATCATCCATCAGACTTTCCATATAAGCTGACGCCCATAAGCCAACAGAACTCGGCATCGCCGGCTGCATATGGGTTCGACCCACCATGGGAATGGCCTTGTTTTGTTTCGCCATTTTGAAAAGGACAGAACTTAAAGCCAGCAATTCGTCCATTGCTTCAAGCATCTGATCTTTCCCGTACAAACGTAAAGCCACTGCGACTTGGTCATTCCGGCTGCGGGCTGTGTGAATTCGTTCTCCTACAGATCCAAGCCGTTTAGTCAGAACGCGTTCAATCGCCAAATGGATATCTTGATCTTTCAGTGTAATGACAAATCTGCCATTTCCGGCGTCACGCATGATATGGACAAGCTCGGCAATGACTTTATTCTTATCAATTGCCGAGAATAATTTCGGGCGAAACGGGGCGCCGGCAAGCATGGTCACATGCGCTGCAGTACCTATACAATCCGCGTTGACCAGGCTCAAATCCAGCTCGATATCATTTCCAGCGGTGTAGTCTAGAACCTCTGCGCTGATTTTTCCAACAGGAGTTTTATGGATAATGCGCTTTCGTGCCATAGTCTTGATTTCCTTTTTTAATTGAAATAAATTAATAGGATGCAGATTTGTGCCCCGTATGTACGGGGCGTCCGAAAAATACAAATTCCTATACGATCAAGATATCCTGTTTCCAGCCCAATAATTACTTCATTGAAAGGCTCATTTTTTCTTTTTCAAGGTTTATACGGCTAACCCGATCGAGAAACATTTTCTCCTTTTTCATCCTGGAAAAAAACACCTTTGCCCGGGGCAATACCAGATAAGCCAGAGGCCCCGGCAAGGGTAAATGGCCAACCTGTCCTCCTTTGACAGAAAAACGAAAACCGTTTTCCCCAAATTGAGGCACCCCTGTCAGTCCATAGCTCGTTTTCAGTGATCCAATGTTAACCGGCCCAATCGTAAACGGCCGCCAGACCTCAGTAACTGAGACCTTAACCGCTTTCGGATTTAAAAATATGCAAACAGACTTTACTTTGGAAGTCAATATGCCGGAGCCCATTGTTCGTTTTGTTCGTTTGAGAACAGCGTCAAGAACTTTGTTTACTTCCTTTTCCGAAAAAATCTGAGGCTTGGTACTCACTCTTCTTTCCAACAGGGTGAGTTTTTTGCGTGCCCGCTGAAAATCAGCCGTTGTTCCTTTTTTTTCCGGAGCACGAACAGGCCATAGGGAGAGTCCTGACAACGCCGCAATAAGAATAAAAAGAATCAAAACCGTCAGCATCAATCCGCGTTTGCCCGTTTTTGCGGATTTGAACAATTCTTTATCCATCTCCGGATTGAATTCCAGCTTTGCACTGCATTTGGTGCAGAAAATATGACCCAGCTCATTTTCATAACCGCATTTTGCGCATTTAATCATAATTAGTTATACTTTTTTCGCAACAGTTGTTTTTTCACTTCCTGATGTTGAAGAAGAGGTTTTCGGCTTTGTTTTTTCTTTCTTTTTCCCGCTTGTGTCCGTTTTCCGCTTTTCTTCTTTCATTTGTTTCTTATAACTCTCACTACGGTAATCCGTCTCGTAAAAACCAGACCCCTTAAAAAGGATTCCCGCACCCTTGCCAATCAAACGCCGTACTTTTTTTCTGCATTTCGGACAGCGTTTTAATGGTTCTTCAGTTATAGGTTGGAACACTTCAAAATGATGCTTGCATGTTTCACATTGATATTCGTAAGTAGGCATAACTTTTCAATTACCTTTCATTTACACCAAATAAAAATAGCTTAATCGATTATTCAATACTTCGTATCTTGGATTCTGGTGAAAAACCTTGATGCCGAAAAAAAACAACCTGAAGGTTGAACCCGGCTGTACCCGGGCAAGCCACGCCAAGAGCGTGGTAAACTCCGAACTTGCCCCGCGTTTCGCGGGGTTTATCCTGCTGCGCAGGATAACTAAAAATTGAGGCGATACATTGTTTGGAGTTCACGCTTTAGTGTGCTCCGTGGTTTTTCACCAGAATCATATCTTCAAATCATAATGAATATCCGTAACGAATTCAAGAACTTAATGAAGATTCAAGACAATAAGGCACTGTCAAGAAAAGTGTGTACTTTTAGATAGAAGCGGATCGCCGATAGAT
>CAZBGF010000073.1:0-7492 GCA_964491255.1 uncultured Verrucomicrobiota bacterium | reverse complement strand
AGTTGTATATTCTTAGCAAGGAGGAAGGTGGAAGGCACACGGCATTTTTCGCAGGATATCGTCCGCAATTTTATTTCCGCACAACTGATGTGACTGGATCGGTGGACCTTCCAAAGGATGTGGAAATGGTAATGCCCGGTGATAATGTGGAGATAGATGTGAATCTCATTGTCCCTATTGCCATGGAAAAAGGTGTTCGTTTTGCCATTCGGGAAGGTGGAAGAACGGTTGGTGCTGGTCAGGTTACCGAAGTTGTTGCCTGAGATTTTTTTATTACAGCGTAAGAGAACATGTATCTTGATTTTCAGGAGTCGGAGTAATAATGGCTCGAGAGATTATAACATTGGCTTGCAGTGAATGCAAACGTCGTAATTATACGACGACAAAGAATAAGAAACTTACGACTAAAAGGCTGGAATTGAAGAAATATTGCCGGTTTGATCGAAAGCATACCCTTCATCGCGAGGTTAGGTAGAGCTTATATGAAAAGGGTATAACCAGCAGAACAAGCAAAAAAACATAAGAATTTTTGCCACTGATTGACACTGATATAAAGAAAGAAGATAAGATTTTTCATTTTTATTATCAATTATTGGAGAAATTCCTGATCTTTATCCGCGAAAATCCGCGTAATCCGCGGTTAAAAGGCTTTTCGGATAACATCTAGGTAGGGGCAAATTTTTAAAGGCCAGTAACTCAATTTGGCAGAGTGCCGGTCTCCAAAACCGGATGTTGAGGGTTCAAGTCCCCCCTGGCCTGCCATGGCTCTGATGTGAATCGATCTTTAAAGCGGGGCGTTATCGTTGTTTCCTGATGTTTTTTTTCCAGGTTTGTGCTATGAAAATTCAAGTGTTTTTCAGCAATGTGGGCAACTTTATAAATGAAGTCGGGCAGGAATTGAAAAAATCGACGTGGCCGACTCGTTCTGAGCTTTTGCATTCGACAATGGTAGTAATTTTATCCATGGTGGTTTTAGCAGCATTTGTTGGGTTAAGTGATTTAGTAGTTATGAAGTTGCTAAGAATATTTTTATAATAGCTTATCATCTATTTTTGTTGCGCATATCCACGGTAAAGTTGTATAGGAATTTATATTTTTTGGACGCCCCGTACGTACAGGGCAAAAATCTGCGTCTTGTTAATTTAATAAAAAAATGTTCTGGAACAGCTATAAGATACAGAATGTCAAAGAGGGGTGTGCATGGAAAAGCAGTGGTTTGTTCTACATACGCTGACTGGCAAGGAAGCTAAGGTTAAAAAAAGCATTGAGAGTCGCATCAAGGCGGAAGAGATGGAGGATTTGATCGGTGATGTTGCTATTCCCTCTGAAACAGTATCGGAAGTCAAGAAAGGGAAGAAGAGCACCACCACGCGAATGTTTTACCCAGGCTATGTTCTTGTCAATATTTGTCTGTATAAGGATGACGGCACTTTTAATGAACAATCATGGTATTTTATCCGGAATACAATTGAAGTTATAGGATTTATTGGCGGAGAAAAACCCGCGCCGCTTAAGGCCAACGAGGTTGAGACGATTCTGCATCAGATGGAGGAGGAGAAGGAAACTGTCAAACCGAAAGTGGCTTTTGAGCCGGGGGAAACGGTAAAGATCAACGACGGACCTTTTTTAAATTTCAGTGGTCTCATTGAGGAAGTAGATCCGGATCGTGGTAAGCTGAAAATGTCAGTATCGATTTTCGGGCGGACAGCGCCAGTTGAATTAGAATACTGGCAGGTTGAACGCGTGTAAGGAACTTGGAAATTGGAATGAGGAATAGTTATGGCAAAGAAAGTATCCGTGGTGATTAAATTGCAGATTCCGGCGGGGCAGGCGAATCCTGCGCCTCCGGTGGGGCCTGCGTTGGGACAGCAAGGGGTTAATATCATGGGTTTCTGCAAAGAATTTAATGCAGCTACGCAGAAACAGGAGGGAATGATTATACCTGTTGTGATCACGGTTTTTCATGACAAATCATTTACGTTTATCACGAAAAGTCCTCCCGCAGCGGTTCTGATCAAGCGTGCGGCCGGATTAGCTAAGGGATCTGCTGTGCCGAATCGTGATAAGGTTGGCAAGGTGACGCGCGCTCAGATTAGTGAGATTGTCAAATTAAAAAAGAAAGATTTAAATACAGCAGATAAAACTAATGCCATAAGCATTATTGAAGGAACTGCTCGAAGTATGGGAGTGGAGGTGGTGGATTAGCTATGGTAAAGCATGGAAAGAATTACCGGAATATCAAAAGCAAAGTCGAAAATAAGGTTTATGAACTTGAAGAAGCGATTCAAGTGGTCAAGGACAATCCAGCGGCTAAGTTTGATGAAACAATTGATATGGCTTTTCGGCTTGGTGTAGACTTCACGAAATCGGATCAGATGGTTCGTGGAACCGTCAGTCTTCCTCATGGAACAGGCAGACGGGTTCGGGTGCTTGTGTTTGCGACTGGGTCTGCTGCTGAAGTAGCGCGGGCGGAAGGCGCAGATGAAGTTGGGTATGAGGACTTGATTGCCAGGGTACAGGGTGGATGGTTGGATTTTGATGTCGCTATTGCAACAACTGACGCAATGAAAGAGGTAAGAAAACTCGGTAAGTTTTTAGGTCCTCGTGGTCTTATGCCTACCCCGAAAACGGGTACGGTTACCGACGACGTTTCTTCAGCGATAAAACAGTTTAAGGCAGGCCGCGTGGAATTCCGTATGGATCGGCATGGTAATGTTATAGTACCATTCGGGAAGCGATCGTTTGAGAAAACAAAGCTCGTTGAAAATGGACACGCTGTAATAGATATTGTGATCAAAGCTAAGCCGGCAACAACAAAAGGCAAATATATTAAGCGGTGTTCGATAAGTTCAACAATGGGGTTGGGGTTGCAGATCAGTGTGAGTGAAACAGCTTGAATGAGAGTTCCCACGATTATCGGTTGTGTGTCGGAAATTCTGTTGTGTGCCTAATACTTATGGGATACAGCCATATCGCGCAGGTGGTCAATTATTGATGAAAGATGATATATAATTATGAGGCCGGAAAAAAAAGCCATTATTGAAGAAATTCGTTCTCAACTGACGGGGTCTTCGTTTATGATCCTTACGGATTATCACAGAATGAATGTCGGGCAGGCCAGTGAACTGCGTAAACGTCTTACCATGGTTGATGCTCAGTTTCATGTTGTAAAGAACAGTTTATTTAAAAGGGTGGTTGCCGGGTTCAAATGGGAGAGTGTAGATAGCTTCATTCAAGGGCCTTGCGCGGTTGTCATTGGCCGTGGTGATTTCGCTGATGCGGTCAAACTTCTTATGGAGTTTAAAAAGGAGTATCAGTTGTCCGTTGTTAAATGCGGGGTTTGTGAGGGGGAAACTTTTTCTTCAAATGATTTGGATATTCTTGCGAAATTGCCTTCAAGACACGTCTTATACGGAATGCTGGCTGGTACAACGGCTGCGCCGATGGTTCAGTTTGTTGGCGTCATGAAGGAGAAGGTTGCCAGTTTGTTGTATGTGCTTAACGCGGTTCAGCAGAAAAAAAGTCAATCATGATAAGTGGGTTAACATTATAGTAAAGTATTAGTGTTCTGCGAAATAGCAGGAGCGCCCCGTATGTACGGGGCGTTGCACGAGCAAGGCTCTTGAGAATAACAGGTGAGAATGCCTATTTTCCTGGCGTTGAACGCGCAAATGAGACAATTTTGTATAACTCTATAAAACATTAGAGAGGAGAATTCGAATATGGCAAAAGAAGCAATTGTTGATGAGAAAACTTCGGCTGAAAAGGAAAAACCGGCCAAAAACGATCAACCTTCGACGACTACTGATAAGAGCAAAGCTGAAAAAGGTGAAAAATTGGATGTTAAGAATAAAGAGGAGGAAAGCTCAGACGTAAAGATTGAGGGTAAAATGGCGGAGTTTATTGATTGGGTAGAGACGATAAGCGTGCTTGAGCTATCTAAGCTGGTTAAGGCTCTTGAGCAGCGGCTTGGTGTTTCAGCAGCAGCTCCAGTGGCTGTTGGCGGCGTGGCCGGTGCAGCAACGAACGGTGTTCAGGATGAGGTTCAAACTGAATTCACCGTCGTTTTGCGTGAATTTGGAGCGCAAAAGATTCAGGTGATAAAAGAAGTTCGCGCAATAACGGGGCTTGGCCTGAAAGAGTCTAAGGATCTGGTTGAAGGTGCGCCGAAGCCGGTCAAAGAAGGAATTGCAAAGGATGAAGCCGAAAAGTTAAAAGCAAAACTGGAAGCGGCAGGAGCAAAAGTAGAGATTAAGTAAATTATTGCATCCTAAATAGACTGACCGGATTTCTTTGCAGAAAGGGCGTTGAATGGTTGAATATATTAATTACGGGAAATTAAAAGAGATTATTGAACAGCCTGATTTAATCAGAGTTCAGACCAAATCCTACAAAGATTTTCTCCAAATGGATATTTCTCCAACTCGGAGAAAGAATATCGGATTACAAGGTATATTCAAAGAAGTATTTCCGATACACAGTTACAATGGACAGTTTACGCTGGAGTTCGTTAAATACGAATTTAGCTCTCCCGGAAAGACTTTTTTGAAATGCCTGGAGGACGGGGAAACATATTCAGCTCCTTTGTCGGTGACTTTTCGTCTGAAGAATGGCGATGAGGTGTACGAGGAACTTGTCTACATGGGTGAAATACCATTAATGACCGAAAGCGGCAGTTTCATCATCAATGGTGCGGATCGTGTCGTTGTGAGCCAGCTTCATCGTTCACCGGGAATCTGTTTTGAACAGTCTGTGCATGCGAACAGGTCCATCATTTATTCCTTCCGTTTGATTCCTGATCATGGTTCCTGGGTGGAAGTTCAGTTTGATGCGAATAATCTCATTCACGTTTATCTGGATCGTCAGCATAGGCGCCGCAAATTTCTGGCAGCAACGTTTTTAAGAGCTCTGGGATATAGTTCAGACGAAGAAATTCTCGGTCTTTTTTATAGTTTTAAAAAACTCGATGTTAAACAGAGTTACTCAGACACGGATCTTCAGTTTCACGTGCTCAAAGATGATGCCATTGATATTGCTTCGCAGTCTATTCTGGGGCGTCGTTATGAGTTGGTTACCCGTAGTCTTCTAAAGCAAATGCAGGTGGCTAAATTTAAGACAGTTGACGTAGTGGATGTTAGATGGGATGAAGGTCTTTTCCTGCGTAATCTTCAGAAGGATCCGTCTCATTCAGAGGAAGAAGCGCTAAGGGATGTTTTCAAGAAGCTCAGACCCGGCGATCCGCCAACAATGAATAATGCCAGGCAAATGTTGAAAAATTTATTTTTTGACTCTCGCCGGTTTGATTTGGGGCGTGTTGGCCGCTATAAGATTAATCGAAAGCTGGAATTATCAAAGGACAAGAATTTGCGGTGTCTGGATAATGAAGATATTATTCTGGCAGTCAAATATTTAATCAATCTATTCCATGGAAGAGGCGTGATTGATGATATTGATCATTTAGGAAACCGTCGGCTAAGAATGGTTGGTGAGCTGGTCGAAAATCAGTGTCGCGTTGGATTGGCCAGAACACAGAAAACATTGAGAGAACGGATGGTTTTTCTTGATTCATCGGTAGAGAAAATTACCCCGCAACGGTTAATCAATCCAAAATCACTCTCCGCATCTGTTCAGGACTTTTTTGCTCGAAGCCAGTTAAGCCAGTTTATGGACCAGACGAATCCTCTTTCGGGGCTGACGCACATGCGCAGGCTCAGTGCGCTTGGGCCTGGCGGTTTGAGCCGTGAACGGGCTGGATTCGAAGTTCGTGACGTTCACAGCAGTCATTATGGCCGGATCTGCCCGATTGAAACTCCTGAGGGTCCGAATATAGGTTTGATTTCATCTTTAAGTACTTATGCTCGAATAAATGAGTTCGGGTTTATCGTAACACCGTATTTAAAGGTAGTGAATGGTTGTGTCACCGCTCAGGTGGAGTATTTGACAGCGGATGAAGAAGAACTTTTTGTGATTGCGCAGGCTAACGCGCCGATGGATGAGAAGAAAAGGTTTACGAAAGATATGGTGTCGGTACGGCATCATGGTGATTTCCTGGAGCAGCCAAAGGCTAATGTCCAGTATATGGATGCGTCTCCGAAACAGGTCGTGAGTATTGCGGCTGGATTGATTCCATTTCTAGAACATAACGATGCCAACCGCGCACTTATGGGTTCCAACATGATGCGGCAGGCAGTTTCCTTAATACGCACAGAAAATCCATATGTATCTACAGGTGTTGAAAAGCTGGTGGCGCGGGATTCCAAAGTTATAGTGACAGCAAATACAGGCGGCAAGGTCGCGTATGTGTCTTCGGAAAAAGTGGTTGTGAACTCAGACGGCCGACTTCCTAAAAAAAATTCCAAGGAATGGGACAAGGTGCAGGAATATAAATTGCGTAAATTTACGCGATCGAACGCAGGCACCTGTTTCAACCAGAAACCTATTGTCAAGATTGGACAGAAAGTCAGTAAGGAGCAAGTTCTTGCTGATGGTCCCAGCACAGCTGGCGGGGCATTGGCTCTTGGGCGGAATGTAATGGTAGCTTTCATGCCATGGGGTGGATACAATTTCGAGGATGCGATCATCATCAGTGAACGCGTTGTTCGTGAGGATATATTCACTTCCATCCAGATTGAAAAATTTGAGGTGAGCGCGCGAGACACCAAATTGGGGGCGGAGGAAATAACACGTGATATTCCGAATGTTAGCGAAGAAGCTCTTCGAAACCTGGGGCCTGACGGAGTGATTCGAGTTGGCGCAAAAGTTAAGCATGGAGATGTTCTTGCAGGTAAAGTAACGCCTAAGAGCGAAACAGAACTGGCTCCTGAAGAGCGATTGTTGAGAGCGATTTTCGGAGAAAAGGCGGCAGATGTTAGAGATACATCGCTGACGGTTCCGAGCGGAACCAATGGTATAGTAATGAGCGTCAATGTCTCGGCTCAGCAAAGTGCTAAGCGCGAAAAATTATCAGCCAAGATGCGACGTCAGCAGATTAAACAGATTGCAGAGACATATAAGGAAAAGAAACAGAAATGCACCGAAGTGCTGACAAATGCATTGAGTAATATTTTACTGGGCGAAAAAATTCCGCTGGATGTTGTAAACGCTGAAACGGGAGAGATTATTATTCCCGCGAGCCGCAAAATCACGAAGACACTTTTACGCAAACTGGCAGCGGCGAACGAACATGTTGAAATAGATCCGAGTCCGGTTCAGCAAAAGATTCAAGGCATTATCAATGAGCACCGCAGTAAATTTTCTGAGATCGAATTGGAACGGGAAAAGGCTCTTGATCGAATTTCCAGCGGGGATGTCGTTGATGATGGCATTGTCAAGAAAGTAAAGATTTTTATTGCCAGTAAGAAAAGGCTTGAAGTTGGCGATAAAATGGCTGGTCGTCATGGGAACAAAGGTGTTGTGTCGCGTATTGTTAAGGATGAGGATATGCCGTTCATGCCTGATGGAACACCAGTCGATATTATTCTGAATCCTCTGG
>CAZBGF010000072.1:0-7502 GCA_964491255.1 uncultured Verrucomicrobiota bacterium | reverse complement strand
CAACCACCAGCAATAAACGCGTTGATGGCATTCACCAATTGAAAGGAATAAGTTCGTGCGTATTTATCGGGTTCAAGAAATGCCAGAATCCGTTTCATACGTACTGGATTATGCATGACAGCAACGCTGAAGCCGA
Source organism: uncultured Verrucomicrobiota bacterium (assembly GCA_964491255.1). GTDB lineage: Bacteria > Verrucomicrobiota > Kiritimatiellia > JAAZAB01 > JAAZAB01 > CAZBGF01. The sequence goes on along the minus strand of CAZBGF010000072.1, from coordinate 7,366 downwards.
TCAAACCCGGAATTGATAAACTCAGTAAATGACGAATTCTCGCCCCACCCACAAAAAGGATTGATATCCCAATCGCCGCTAAAAGAATGGCTGTTCCAAAATCAGGCTCAAGAAAAATCAAACCAACGATAATCCCCAACGGAATCATTGGAATCAAGGCGCCACGGATTAATTCATGGACATGACGCTGCTCGCGCGATATCCACCAGGCCAGAATAAGAATTAATGAAAACTTTGCCAGTTCGGAGGGCTGAAAACTTAATGGTCCCATATGAAGCCATCGCCGGCTGCCGCCAATCTTGACACCAACACCCGGGATGAAAACAAGAACTAATAATACAAAAGCACCGATGAAAACGGGGATCGCCATATGCCGCCAGATACGATAATCCAATTTGGCCGCAATGCTTCCAGCGAGAAGAGCCAGAATCAGCCAGAGAACCTGGCGTTTGACAAAATAGTAGGAGTCATTATAGATCGACAATGCCTTAACACCGCTAGTACTCGCCAGCATAACAATGCCGAAAGTCAGCAACACTAACACAATGATTATCAAAACGGTAGGCGTTTTCCACATTACCCTTTTTTCCAAGGATGAAACAATAGAAGTAAAAGCTTGCCGCACTTTCTTTTATCTGCGGTATTCATCAAGCCCGAATTATCAAGCGGGAATCACAACCAGAATCACGGAATCTTTAAACGCTGACCTACCAGAACCTTGTCATTAGGAAATAAGCTATTAAACTCCGCAAGTTCATCTACAGTCACAGCATACATCTTAGCAATGGATCTCATATTCTCCCTCGGCTGAACCACATGAATGATACCTGAAACAAATTCATCCTTGCCAGCGCCTGCGGATTTCTTGTCAGGTTTAATAAAAATCTCTGTGGTTTCCACAACCGTCACATCTGTTTCCCCACCAGCCAGCGACTCATTTCCAAGTTTTGGAATGACCAATTTTTGACCAACTAATATCCTGTTACCTTGCAATTTATTCGCCGCGCGAATTGCGCTCACTGTAACACCAAAACGTTGGGCAATTTTCGACAACGCATCTCTACGCTGAACCACATATATATTAGACCCTTGATCCTGTATATCCGCCGGTAATGGTGCCAATTTAACTGACTCGCGAGAAACAGCTTTCTTTTTCAGTTGCTTCTGCTTCACATCTACATATCCAGGTAAAAGCAATTTCTGACCAATGCGAATTTTATTAGGATCTAAAAGTTTGTTCAATGCCACGATTTCAGCAAGCTTGACGTGAAATCGTTTCGCAATTTTCGAAACCGAATCCCCGGGCTGAACCACATAAGTCGTGGTTTCAGACACCTGCACTTCGCTGACCACTACAACTTCATCCATTGCTTCAGACGCAGGTAAAGTTTCTTCCGCTGTCGGAGGAGGCATAACATCCGTAGACATGGATGGCTCTGTGCGCAACATAGTCCCACACCCCTGAATGAAAAACAACGCACCAATAACCGTACAATGTAATGCAACAACAATAACAATCAAAATTGGTGTTTTCATAATTCTTTCTCCTTAATATATTTTTTTTACCTACAAATAATTTTTAATATCATACAGCTATTTAAACCTCTTTCGAAAAGGCTTTATTTGTGATTACATATTATTAAATGTCGCTTATTTTTTCTTTCATGTCAAACGTTTTTTTCTGTCTTTTCAACAATTTCACGCATTTGACAAAGCAATTTCCGCGATCATTAAAATCGCGAAACTCGTCAAAACTGGCGCAGGCTGGAGAAAAAAGTATCGTATCTCCAGTGAGTGCCTGTTCGCATGCTGACAGCACCGCATGCTCAAGGTCCAAGCTCATTACACACGGAACTACATCCTGCCATGCCGCGGCCATGGCGCGCGCTGCTTTTCCAATCAGATACACAGCTGTAACCTTCTCAGCCAGAAGCGGTTTCGCAGATTCGTACGGCTCATGTTTAGACAAACCTCCCGCAATCAATCGTACGGGTTTGCTTACATTTGTCAGTGCAGCGTTCATAGCCGCAAGATTGGTAGCTTTTGAATCGTTAATAAAACGAACACCATCCCAAGTGCCGATATCCTGCATGCGATGTGGCAAGGGTTTAAACTCTCGCGCAACTGATTCAACATGATACTGAGAAACACCGCACGCACTCATTGCCGCAACAGCCGCAGCCCCTGTCAGACCCAGTGTTGCATTTTCAAAAATCGTTCCGGCCAACGAAACTGGACTTCCTCCTGCATTACAATGAACAGCACCTTCACGAAAGAAAAATGACGACCTTGGCGAAAGACCAAAGGAAATCCACTGGTTTTTCGATTCAGCTAAAGAAACGATTTCCGTCATCATATCTTCATGGATAATGCCGGTATCAACCTCCGTCATCCGTGAAAAAAGTCTGGATTTTAACTGCTGATAAGTCGCTAAATCTCCATGCCGATCCAGATGATTTGAGAATAAATTTAATAAAACACCGACATCCGGCCGAAACAATTTCACGGTTTCCAGTTGAAATGAACTTACTTCCAACACGAGCCAGTCCAGTGCTTTTTGTTCCTCAACAACACGAGACACTGGAACTGGCATTCCCTGCTCACCGGGACCAGCATTCGCCTTTGGCTCTCGCCTCGGCGAAGCCTCCAGCTTAGCCTGGGTCGGTCCTGGCAGGTGTTCGCCCTCAATTTCTTTGCGTGGACCACTGAATTCATCCACTGAGGACGAGACTCCTGACGAATCGCAACATCCTGACACTGCCCCACCGAATTCGTAATTACCGGCAATAGCGACTTTCAGGCCTGCGTGTTCCAAAGAATCAGCACAGAGTTTAACCAAAGTACTCTTTCCATTAGATCCCGTAACGGCTAAAACGCGGGAATTGGCTCGACTCCATCCCAGTTCCAGCTCTGATATCATTGGAATCCCACGGGCTTCAACAGCCTGAAACAAGAAAGAATCCGATGGAACACCAGGACTCACAATACATACAGACACATTGCCTGGCGGCAACTCAGAGTGTCCAAGCTGAACACATGCGCCAAGCGCTTTTAATCTCTTTGATTTCTGTCTCAGTAATTCGGTGTCGTTTTGATCAAGTATCTGAACATCTGTGCCTTCTGCAAGCAACAGCCTGGCCGCGGCTTCACCACTCGCTCCCAACCCAAGCACCCACGCTGTTTCATATGTTCCCATTATCGAATCTTCAGCATTAATATTCCAATAAGCGCAAAAATAATAGATACGATCCAGAAGCGAACTACAACCTGTGTTTCACTCCACGGAGATTTTTTCAGTTCAAAATGGTGGTGAAGCGGAGAACACGCGAAAATCCGGCGGCCTTTCAACTTGAACCATCCAACCTGTAAAATCACACTTACGGCTTCGATCACGAACACACCACCCACAACCAGCAATGCTAATTCATGTTTGATCAATACGGCAACCATCCCTATCCCACCACCCATAGCTAGACTGCCTGTGTCGCCCATGAATATCTGAGCTGGATAACAATTAAACCATAGAAAACCCAATGCAGCTCCCAACATACATCCGCAGAATACCGACAACTCCCCGCTCCCGACAACATATGGAACCTGCAGATACTGAGCCAATGTCACATGTCCAGCCACATATGCCATAACGATCAAAGCCAGAGCCACTGAACTGATACAACCGATGGCCAACCCATCAAGACCATCCGTCAGATTAACCGCATTCGTTGAACCGATCACAACTATCACTAAAAAAATAAATGTGCATATCACACCCATGTCCTTTATCAACGGCACTTTGAGAAACGGAACCATCAGATGACGTACAGTGCCGCGCGTTTCCGGAATCAGGTGAAGCGCGACAACAACTCCTATAACCCATAAAATCTGGAGAACCAGCTTTATCCAGGGCCTTAAGCCTCTTTGATTTCGCTTCACTGTCTTGATATAGTCGTCAATAAAACCAACCATGCCCATATAGCACATGGTTAAAAGCGCCAGACACACAAGCGGATTCGCGGGAACTGCCCAGAGGCAACATGAAATCAGAATTGATAAGATAATGAGAACACCACCCATAGCCGGGGTAGTTTTCTTTTTACTGCCATGCAGATAATCCAGCTCAGGAGAATCTTTCTTGTATCGAGTTCCTCCACCACTGCCAAACTTCGATAAACGCCGGATCATCCACGGACCTAATGCCAGACTTATAATAAAAGCAGTGCCGGCACCGGCAACTGTCCGCACTGTAATATATTGAAAAACACGAAAGAACGAAATCGTGTCTGATAATTGATGCAAATAATATAACATCCTGTTCGTCCAATTCTATCTGGATTGTTGTGTCTATTCAGTCATTTCAGAACATTTTCCACAATGTAATGACATCTTCAAGATGTTCACCACGGGATGCTTTCAAAAGCACAGCATCACCCGGCGCTGTCTTCCGGCTTAATAACTGCGCGGCCTCTGCGTGATCTTCGCATTGGAATACATGGCTTGCATTCATGCCGGCACGTTCCGCAGAATTTGCAATGATCTTTCCCAGATGTCCCACTGTAATCAGTCCAGCCCATCCACCCCTCGAAATACTAATACCCAGGTCGCGATGCGCCTGCAATTCCGCCTGACCAAGTTCAAGCATACCGGCAAGCACCAGCCATTTTTTTCCGTTCACGCGTTCATTCGCAAAAGTCTCCAATGCCGCAGCCATGCTCATGGGATTAGCATTATACGCATCATTAACAACCACGACCCCGTTGACGGTTTTACACTCCCATCGCATGGGCAGTGTTTTATAATGCTCCAGAGGTCCGCGAATATCTTCCCAGGACAATCCATGTCCACGAGCTACGGCAATAGCAAACAAGGCATTAGTCACCATGTGTCGGCCCGGCAGAGGCATTTTCAAGCTGAAATTTTCGCTGGAAGCCTGCTCAAGAACCTTGATCCGACCTTTCTGGTTCGGCTCAACAGCACACGTGTAATCGGCATCACTATTAAACCCAACTGTAATAACTCTACCGGAAACAGCCGTTCGCAACATATCATAGTAGGGATCATCTTTTAATAATACAGCCACACCTTCATGAGGCAAACTTCTCAGTAATTCCGCCTTTTCCACCGCAATGGCTTCTATTGATTCGAAAAACTCAAGATGAACCGGACCAATGGCAATCATCAGACCCCAATCCGGACCCAGCTTCTGACAAAGCAGCGAAATTTCACCAGGATGATTCATCCCAACTTCAAACACACCAATGCGAGTTGAGGATTTCATGCTTAAAATGCTCAGTGGAAGTATTAATTCATTATTCCAGTTACCTATGGTACGCGCGACTGTCATCCTGACTGATAAAACATCGGCAACCATCTCCTTAACCGTTGTTTTTCCCACACTGCCAGTTACCGCAATAACCTCAACCCCCGTCTCTCTCCTGTAACCAGCGGCCATATCAAGCAAAGCCGCCGCCGTATCCCTGACACATAACACAGGAACAGTTCCTCCCTCTTTCGGAATTCCCGTATCAACCCTTTCGTGTGACACAACGATACCCGCCGCCCCTTTTGCACACGCCTGCTTTATGAAATTATGTCCGTTATAATGAGGACCCTTTATGGCCACAAAAAGATTACCTGCAACCAGTGTGCGGCTATCCGCTGACACCCCGTTAATGCTCACGGGCACGCCAAATTTCCAATGCCCCCGCGTCCACTGCGCAAGCAGACCAGCATCAAACTTCACACTTTCATTTCTCATCAAACCACTCATATACAATCCGCCGATCATCAAAAGGAATAATTGTATCAGCTAATTCCTGGTAATTTTCATGCCCTTTTCCAGCAATTAAAACAACATCGCCCTTGCAGGCCATTGACAACGCTTTGTTTATAGCATCACGTCGATCTTCTATAACCTCGTAATGACCGCTTCCTTTGAAACCCTCCCTTATAGCCGCAATGATTTCAGACGGATTTTCCTTTCTCGGATTATCCGAAGTTAAAATCGTATAATCCGCAATACAATCCGCCACTCTACCCATGAGCGGACGTTTGCTCCTGTCACGGTTGCCTCCACATCCAAAAACGACAATCAACTTGTTGGACGTAATTTCGCGCAGTGTGCTGAGTACATTGTTCAGAGCATCGTGCGTATGCGCATAATCAATAAACACATGAAACCCGCGGCTGGTTCGGACCTCTTCAAGACGACCGGGAACGGAAACCATTTCTGATAGAACATGCGCAATACGAGCCGGCTCCACACCAAGAGCCCCGCAGGAAGCAAAAGCCGCCAACGCATTACTGATATTAAACCGCCCCAGCAATTTCAGCGACACTTTCGCGTTCCCCCAGGGACTTTGCACTTCAATGACACTTTCATCTGCGTGCACTTCCATACGTGCGGCCCTGACAGCAGCCTCTGAATGCGTGCCATATGTTATAATGTCGCAGTCCATATCCTGCTTCATTCGCATAAGTCTGCGTCCGTATTCATCATCCAAATTAATGATTGCCAATGCTCTTTTTTTCTGGTGTTTCAATGATCGAAAAAGCAATGCTTTTGCCTGGAAATAATTATCCATGCTTTTATGATAATCCAGGTGATCCTGAGTTAAATTGGTAAAAACAGCAATATCAAAGTCAATGCCGTAAATCCGTTGCTGAACCAGCGCATGGGACGAAACTTCTAACACAGCACTTTGACATCCGATACCTATCATCTGAGCGAACAAACATTGCAAATCCGGCGATTCCGGAGTTGTCCGCTCGGCAGGAATGACGCGATCGCCTATTTGATACTCAATTGTCCCAATCACCCCTGGCTTCTGTCCAGCATCGGATAAAATGTTACGCACCATGAAAGCGACAGTTGTTTTGCCATTCGTCCCCGTGATTCCAATCACCCGGAGTTTCTCAGAAGGCTGATGATAAAAAGCGCAAGACACTTTTGCCATTGCCTGACGCATATCAGCAACTCGGACGGAAATCACATTAGCGCGATTAATAACGTTTATTTGATCTGAAATCACTGCTGGCGCTCCGCGATCAACAGCTTCGTGAACAAACTGGTTTCCATCTTGATGCTGACCTCGAAGAGCAAAAAAAAGGGTGCCTGGCTTCACCTTTCTGGAATCATAGCTAATGGCTTTCACATCAGGATCGCCATGTCCTTTCACAAGAAGAGGATGTATTTGGTTAAGCAGGAAGCCGAGTTTCACAATTTTTCATCACCTCAGATTTTGATATTGGCGAGTATGACACAACACATTAAGTATGCATTCACATGGTTCAGAGTTCACCGTTCAGGGTTTCCTCCACAGCGGATCAGCAGGGACTGAACTTTTCTTTCATTGACCTTACCCGTAGA
>CAZBGF010000071.1:0-7521 GCA_964491255.1 uncultured Verrucomicrobiota bacterium | reverse complement strand
TTAAATATTCTAACCGTTTCGGCAATTTACCTTTCCATTGCCCCTCTTTAATAATACAAAGACCATTTTCAGATCTCATATTTAATTTGCTATAAATTTCTTTTAAGCCCATACCTTACACCACCTTAAACTCAATACCCGCATCCTTCATCTGCAATGCGGTATTGGTTTTTAATTGGTCATTGTTATTAAACAGGCGGTCAATTGTAATGACCTTTTGTGGTTTTGCATCAATAACTTTCTTGATGATTTTCTTATCAACCTTCTCAAGAATTAAAGCGATTTCCGTATCATTCACGAGGTAAAAATGATTCTTTTTTTTAATCTTTGCGGTAAGCGGAATTCCGGATTTGAGAAGCAGTTCGTAAAGCACATATTCTGTTTTTGCGTTTTCGTCCAGCGATTCGAGATGCTGCTGCAACTGCTCTATAAGCTGTTCTTTGTTTCCAATCTTTGTCCGCCATATTTTAAAATTGGAGTTTTGTAATTTAAAGACTTTAAATCCCAAATCCTGCTTATCGGCGTTACCGTCTAAATCAAGTTTGCTTCTCTGTTCTTTTTTAATTTTCTTGATTACACGGCGGATACGTTCCTTGCCGATTTCGGCAATGGTTTTGTATCCGGCTTTATAAGCTTCCGAACCCCCTTTATCCCCCTTGTCAGGGGGAGATGTTGATTCAGGAAGCTGAACCATTATAAATTTACGATTGCCGCTATCTTCCTTGTTGAGGTCAAAAACAGCGTGGGCGGTTGTAGCAGAACCGGAAAAGAAATCGAGAATAATGTCATTTTCCATTGTTGATAAAGCAACACATTGTTTAATAAGATTTGTGGGTTTAGGAAAATCAAATTCAGAATGGAATTTCAGTTGTTTTAATTCAACAGTTCCTGTCTCTGTTAAGAAATTATTATCAGTCCATATTGACTTAGGTTTATAAGTGCTTTTTCTATATTTTTCATAAACCCCATATTTGCCATCATGTTTCTTCCTTGCAATAAGATTGCAATCCAATGTTTTCTTGCTTGTATTTTCTAGAAATTTCGATTTACCCCACCGCCAACAACTTTCTTTTCCCTCAGAATTATATGGAAGCACCTTGATGGTATACTCACTACTTTGTTTTAAAGCAATTGGAGAAAATCCATCCTTATCAATTATATTTGGATTTATGTAGATGGGATAAAAAAGATTGGGCCTATTATGTTTGCCAAATTTAGGATTTCTATTGCGTAATTCTCTAATATTAAAATTGCCAACATTATCTTTTAAATTCAAATCATCAGTTTTGTCATCTTTTTCAATCTCATAAAGTTCTGTTTCATCCTTTTTTGTATAAACAAGAATATATTCATGCGTTTTTGCTATTTGTTTGTATGTTTGACCACGGCTATTTGCCCTTACGATAATTTTTGAGAAAAAGTTTTCTTCACCAAACACCTCATTCATCAACAACCGCAAATTATGAACTTCATTATCATCAATACTTACAAAAATCACTCCGTCATCCCGCAGTAAATTCCGTGCCAGAAACAGCCTCGGATACATCATGGAAAGCCAATTGCTGTGGTAATGCCCGCTGTCTTTGCTGTTTTTTCTGAACAGTCCTTCACGGGTTAAATAACCGGTTTCATCTTTGTCACCTATTCGACTTAAATATTCTTCTTTTGTCTCTGAAAACTTATCAGGATAAATGAAATTGTCATTGCCGGTATTATACGGCGGGTCAATGTATATCATCTTGATTTTGCCGAAGTATGATTTCTGTAAGACTTTCAAGACTTCAAGGTTTTCACCTTCAATAAAAATATTTTCTGTAGTGTCAAAATTTACGGATTCTTCTTGAGCCGGAACCAACGTTGCGGTTGTAGGGGATTGCAAAACCCGGAAAGCATCGGATTTCCCTGCCCAATTTAAAACATAGCGTTCGTTTTTAAATTCTATGTCTTCACCCAAAGTGGCTTTCAGCTTCTCCCAGTCAATTTTATTTTCAGTGAATGCTTCGGGAATAATATCTTTGAGCTTGTTCAGTTTTTTTTCTGTTATGTTAAGTGATTTTTCTTCCATGATACTATCCGTTGTTTTCTTGTTTTTTCAGCCACGGCTGATCTTTGATGCGTCTTTGCTGCTCCAGGTTCATCTGCATCCAGAAATACAAAGTCCTAAGCCAGAATATATTTCACGTAAATATAGAATACTGGAACAGCAAATAAAAGGCTGTCAAGGACATCCAGCACACCTCCCATACCTGGAATAATAATGCCTGAATCCTTGACCCCTGCCGCCCGCTTCAGCATGGATTCAGTTAAATCGCCAACCATACCAAACAAAGGCAGAAGCACACCAAGAATCAAGGCGTCCCGGCTTGTCATAATCACGCTTCCGAATTGTCCATCAACGATCCAGAAAAAAACCAGACTCATTATAAGACCACATCCGATTCCAGCGCCGCATCCTTCCCATGTTTTCCCCGGCGAAATCCTCGGAATCAACCTGTGCCGCCCAAAATGACTGCCAATCACGTACGCACCAATATCAGAAAATTTCACCACGCAAATCAGATAAAAAAACAGGATTCGTCCAGTTGTTCCCACACAGCCAAGCATACCTGGCGACTCCCATGAAAAAAGAAGCTTTGTAAGATAATTAAACAGAAAAGGAACGTATAAGATCCCCAGCAATGTACAGGCGATAGTTGCAACGGGCTGAACATTGAGCTTTTGTGGAAATTGACGGATTAATATGGTAATGACCAATGCGGTCAGAAGAAACATTTCCCATTCTGCAACATTGGCCATCACATTCATGACAGATAAAATCCATGTGCTCGCAATTATAAGAATGCCAAACAAAACTCCTATTATCCTGAAACATGGAATTCCGGTCAAATCCAGTAAATGATAGAATTCGAGAAGAGCGAGGGTGGATATTGTAACCAGTAAAATACAATCGCCCGTAGACGGCATCCAAAACGCAGTCAGCACAACTGCCAGACATAGTATAAATCCGCTTGCAATTCTTACTGACAATCCGTTAATCATGCTGTAATTTCACCCTTACTCGTATCTTGTTCTGGCGCTTCACGCCTGCCCCGCAAGATGCGGGGAATAACGCTTCACGCTTGTTGTTTTACATCGCCAAACCGCCGATGGCGTTTTGCATACACAGCCAGTGCCTTAAAAAATTCCTTCTCACGAAAATCCGGCCATAAAGTATTAGTAACATAAAATTCGGTATATGACAATTGCCACAGCAAAAAATTGCTGATCCGCATTTCCCCACTGGTTCGAATTAAAAAATCAGGATCAGGGATATCAGGCGCATAGAGATTGCCGGCAACCGTTGATTTGTCAATATCGTCCACATTCAATTCGCCGGCTTTGACAAGCCGCGCAACGGCGCGTGTGGCATGAACAATTTCATCGCGCCCGCCATAGCTCAGGGCCAGAATCAACTGGGCATCCTGGTAATGCTCAGTCGCTTTTACAGCCCGCTGAAGCCTGGAGCGCACGAATTGCGGCAAATCTTCAGGACGGCCAATCACGCGAAGGCGTATCTTTTCCTGATGCAGATCGGCTTCATGATTCTTTAAAAATTCCACGAGCAATTTCATTAAGCCCTTGATTTCGGTTTTAGGGCGAATCCAGTTTTCCGTGCTGAACGCATACAACGTTAGATATTTCACTTTGGCTTTCTTACAGGCCTTTAGAATGGCGCGAACTGATTCGGCGCCTTCGCGGTGACCCTGAATTCGGGTTAATCCGTGCTGTTGCGCCCAACGTCCATTACCATCCATAATAATGGCTACATGCACTGGAATAGAATTTATTAATTGTTCAGTTTTCATTTGCGGCCATCATTATGAAGAACTCAACTCACGGAATCAAGCAAGATCGTTGATTCTATTGCGTGACGCATTAACTCATAATGCATGACACTCAAGCAGGTGTAAAAAATCAAGCTAAAAACAAACGTTGACTCATAATAGATGACACCCGCCTCTAATGGATGAAGACGACCGGGGTCGAACAACTTGTCCTGTGTAGCCTTGGTGAAGGCGGGAAGGGGAGCTGCATTCTGCGCAGGAGGAAATGTGGCACCCCGAATGTTCGGGGTGCGGGATACTCTTTGGCTATGCGTTGTGTTCCCAGGCATTCTGCCTGGGCTATTATGTAGCTGCCGCTCAGGCAGTAGGATAAACTGCCAGCCACGAATTACACCTTATCGAAAATTCAGGTGGATTTTCAATAAGTGAAATTCAACGCGTGCAAAATCGCCAAAAAGAGGAAAAAACCGCGATAAACGACCAAGCTTAATGATTTAATACAACATTTTGACGAAAAAAAGCCTTGACAAAAATATATGATAATATATTATGGCGATCAGAAAAGTGAAACTATGGGAACTAGTCAGGCACAAAGTGGCAAAGGCACATAGGCACAAAGCAGAAAAAAATCCGGCAAGCACGGAACTGTTGTGCCTCCAACTGGCGGCGCCGAAGGCAACCAGCGTTTCGTTGTTTTATTATACTTTGTGCCTGAGCAATTAAAACTATGGAAATGTCAGAACATAAGAAAATCGTATTCGAGCTTGTGCGCAATAATCCAGGTATTGTCCGTAGCGAAATATCTCGAAGAATTCATGTGAGTAAAAGTACGGCAGAACGTATTGTTCAGTCACTTGTAACTCAGGGATTGCTTTCTGAAAATACGAACAGCCATAATAGTCGCCAGAGCCGTTCTGGTATTGCTCTGTCAGTCAACTCGAATGGGCCGTGTATCATCGGTGTTGAACTGAGTTCAAATCATGCTCTTACCTGTGCCGTCATCAATCTTGACGGCGAAATTATTACAGAGTCTTTCACAGAAGTATCTGGTGATATGACAAAAGAACAACTATTTGAGATCATAGAAGAACATATTCATCGTGTATTAAGTGAAGTGCGTCGTCTGAATCGTGACATCATTGGAATAGGTTTTGGAGACCCGGGGATTGTAGATAGCTTGTCCGGCGTCAGTCTGTTTTCTTCAACCCTGCCGTTTTGGAAAAACGCCAGAATCAGCGGACGTCTGTCAGAACGATTTCACCTGCCGGTATTTGTTCAGGATGCCTCGCGCATAATGTGTCTTGCTGAAGCCCGTTACGGGGTAGCTGTTGGCGTTAAAGGATTTATCCTTATTGATTTTGGTATGGGCGTTGGACTGGGGGTTTACAGTAATGGGAGACTTTATTTAGGTGAGCAGGGCTGTGGATGTGAAATGGGGCACATGATCATTGATCCTGAAGGACCAATTTGCGGCTGTGGCGGAAAGGGTTGCCTGGAGGCAATAGTTGGCAGTAAAGCTTTAATCAAACAGGCAATAACTGCCATTCAAAATGGAGCGCAGACTTCAATTATCGAAAAAGCCGGGATGAAAACCGCCGCGATTACTGATCAGCATATCTTCAGAGCTGCCGAGGAACATGATCGTCTGTCTGTTACTTTGATTGATTCAGCTATACAGATATTGGGAAGAGCTATTGGCAATGTATGCAACCTTTTCAACCCTTCTTTGGTAGTGCTGGGTGGGGAGATCGCAAAGTCGCCTTTGCTATGGAAGCCGATTAAAACGGTAATACGTCGTACTGTAATCCCTTTTCTTTCAGGACATCTGAAAATTGAATTTTCCCGTCTTTCAGATAAGAATGGAGTTCTGGGTGCGGCAGAAATGGTCATTGAAAAGATGCTGTATACCGAAAAAAGTGCCAGTTGAATATGAAATAGAGGCTAAATAAACAAAAGGAAAAAAATAAGATGACAGATAAACTGCGATGGGGAGTGATTGGATGTGGCGGAATTGCTGCACGGAGAACAATACCAGAAATCAAAAAAATGACAACAGATGTGGAGCTTGTTTCAGTTATGGACATTGACGAAAAGCGGGCCACTGAGGTTGCCAGTCAGTTTGATGTGCCGCATGCCTGCACAACCGAACGGGAGCTTTTGGAACAGGATGTTGATGCTGTTTATATAGCAACGCCGCAAAATATGCACTGCAAACAGACTATTCAGGTTGCGGAAGCAGGAAAGCATATTTTGTGCGAAAAGCCAATAGCGCTCCGCCTTGAAGAAGTGGATGAAATGGAAAAAGCTGTCAAACAGGCAGACGTAAAATTCATGCTGGGTTTTTGCATGCACAATAATGTGTACAACCGGAAAGCAAGGGAATTGGTTCAATCCGGAGCATTGGGACAGATGGTTATGGGCAGAGCTGAATTGACGTGTTGGTATCCGCCGATTCCGGGCGCCTGGCGGCAGGATGTTTCGATCAGCCACGGCGGTTCCCTTCTTGATATGGGCACTCATTGCCTGGATATACTTGAATGGATCATGGGTGCAACTATTGTTGAAGTTACTGGTTTTCAGGATTTGCTTACCCATGATTATCCTACAAAAATCGAGGACACTTCAACGATTGTTCTTCGTTTCAGCAATGGCGCCCACGGGATTGTAGATAATTATTTCAACCTGCCGGATGCTGCAGCTCAAAACAGCCTTGAATTGCATGGTACTAAAGGCTCAATTATCGGTCAGGGAACCATCGGACAAGATCCAACCGGCAAGATGTTCAGCATCATTCAACAGGAAGAGACTGGCTACAACGCCGACCAGGTCCGGAACAATGATGTAAATCGTGAAGAGTATCATTTTGAAGGCGTTGGTCTTTACGGTCAAATGATCGATATATTCAGTAAATGTATTGTGGAAGACAAAGAACCGCCGGTCACGTTGGAAGACGGACGTCATTCGGTCAAGGTCGTTGATGCGATTTACAAGGCAATTGCCGAAAAGAAGGTTGTCCAGGTGGAGGAATAGCTCAGATAGGCACAAAGGCACAGAGTAGCAAAGGCACAAAGAGTATGATAAAACAACAAAATGCTGGTCGCCTCCGGCGCCGCCAGTTGTACGGCAGCTGCCGGACTGTCCCGCATTCGCTGGATTTCTTTCTACTTTGTGCCTCTGTGCCTTTGTCACTTTGTGCCTGAGTAGTTATCAAGTAGAGGAATAGGAAATGAGTCAATTAGCACTGAATGGTGGAACGCCGGTGCGGAAAGAGCCTTTTTTCGCGTGGCCGGTGTGTGATAAGGATTCCGAGCGGGCACTAAACGAAGTGTTCAGCAGTGGCAAGTGGTGGCGTTTCGCGTTCGGGCAGGGAGTGGAACTTGCCGAACCCGAGGCGGGTGAACGAAGCCAGGTGGCGCTGTTCCAGGAGGAATTCGCCAGGTTTCATGAGTGTAAGTATGGTATTGCCGCGGCCAACGGCACGGGAACACTCGAGATGGGAATCCGTGCCATGGATCTCGATATAGGTGATGAGATAATAGTGCCCGCATACACGTACGTGGCGAGCGCCACGTGTGTGCTCCAGAATAATTGCTTGCCGATATTCGTGGATATTGATCCGGATACGTACAATATTGATCCCGATTGCGTGGAAGATGCTATAACTGACAGGACCAGAGGTATAATGGTCGTTCATTTC
>CAZBGF010000070.1:0-7565 GCA_964491255.1 uncultured Verrucomicrobiota bacterium | reverse complement strand
TCGACGAGCTGGCAGCCAGCGTATTTCCGGATATTCCTGTTTCGGATTCGGCAGTAATTCTGCGGGCGTTTCATTTCCCCGGTAAATCCCCCTCCGTTGTCAATAATGCCATTACCGGCGGCGATGTTGTGAATGGAGATGTAATGCTGACAGATGCGCGGGCCACTGTGATTGTTTACGGTTTACAGTGGTTAACCGGAGTGAGTAGTGCGTTTCATTATGACAAGGATTTCATTAATGTTGATCACGCCATTGATGCCGGTGATGTGCATAAAAAAATCGACACAAATAATATGCAGGTCGATTTGATGCTTGCAATGTTTCGATGCTGGGAATTGCCCCTTTACGCGATGTCTGATTCATCAATGGTTTCGTCGTTGCCTATATATGTCGATTCCATACTTCCTCTGGATGCAATGGGCAACGCTTCACCAAGAAAGTTCGGGTGCATAGGTGTTAGTTCCGGGTTTACCAGCAAAAGGATCAACGATTCGTCAGGAGCGCCTGCTGCGTTTTACTTCAGTCCGGGAGATCGCGTTAAATTACTGACGTCTTATAAGCGTTTGGCGTCGAACGCCACCAGGAAGGACTGGGAAGGCCTTGGTTTTAGGATTCCGGAAGAACTTGGTCCAGATATGTTTGTGAAAATGACTAAGGATATGTCCATATTGAATCATGCGCGGAAAGATAAACTCAAGGATGTAGCCAATGATCTGGTTCGTAAGTTTCTACAGCGAGGTGACCAATGTATTGAGAGGATGAACGCCGCGATATCGAAAAACGATCATCTGGTGTATTTTCAGTCGCTGTACGAGGCGCTTGGCGCTCAGGTCAAATCTTATGAACAGGTCAAGCAGACATCCGATGATATGCTGAAAGCGGTCGTGGTTTATATGGCTTTACTTCTGCCTTTCTGTTTTTTTGTACAGAAACTTGTATTTAAATTCGTGAAAATCGAACACGAGATGGCGATGTTTGCGCTTTTGTTTGTATTTACGTTTGTTATTTTCCGGCTGATTCATCCCGCTTTCCGCATCGCGCAGACTGGCGAAGCTATTTTCATCGCGTTTGTCATGGGGGCGCTGGCTCTTTTTGTAATCAGTATTCTTCGAGGCCGGTTTGAAGGTGAGATGCAATTGCTGTTTCGGAGTTATTCGAGCGACGCTGATGATATCGGTTATTCGACTGTGACCCAGACAGCGCTCATGATCGGGGTTAACAATATGAAACGCCGCCGCGTCCGTACGATGCTGACAACGGCCACAATCGTGCTCATTGCTTTCACGATGCTTTCATTTACGAGCATATCGAAAAAAGTTAATCCCACTCTTGTAACCCGGAGCAGGGAAGTCTCGTATACAGGGTTTATGTATAGTTGGCCTGGCAACGCATGCATGGATGAAGCGACATTAACAGTTTTCAAACACATATTTGAGAAGCGTGGTCAGCTCGCGGTTCGACGATGGTCTGTGCCTGACGAAAGCGCGCCTTTTCATGTTACCTGTAGTGTGGGTTCAGACGCCCGATTTGAAGGAATACTGGGGTTGTCCAAGACAGAAGACGGGTTTTTGGATCCGATGCCGCTTGTCACAGGCCGTTATTTTTCCGCCGATGATGCCAAGGAAGTGATTTTATCATCGGCGTCTGCCGACTTATTGGATATTGATCCGGATCATCTGGAATCCGTGACCATCATTGTTGGGGGCAGGAAATTGAAGGTTGTTGGTATCTATGATGATGAGCAATTCCGTCAGTTAGAGGATTTGAATGGGATTCCTATAACCCCGATTAAGCGGATAGCCGCATCACAGGACAATAAGGGGAAAGAAGAGCAGACATTAGCGCAAGTGGCGGATGAAGGTGTTCTGTTTTATGTGGATACGGGATTACTGCTTGTATTGCCTGTTGATCTGGCGGAGCAGATGGGAGCCAGTCCTTTCAGTGTTTCCGTTAAGTTAAAAGCAGATGATTCCATTTGGCCGCTGGCGGATATATTGCTGACGGCGACTAATGCAAAGTTTTTTATGAGCAGTTTGTTTCCCTTTTCATTTACCGAGGAGAGCGGGAAAGCTATTGCTGCTGGAGTATACTACGTAGGTTCCAATTACAGCACATCTGTTGGTGGTCTGGCGGTTCTTTTGATTCCCTTGTTTATCGCCAGCACAATTATTCTAAACACCATGCTCGGGTCTGTGTATGAGCGCAAGAAGGAAATTGCGGTATACAACGCAGTTGGTCTGAATCCGCATCATATCGGGTTGTTTTTTTTAGCAGAGTCGTTTGTGTATGGAGTGATTGGTTCCGTGGGCGGCTATCTTATCGGCCAGGTTTTCAGCCTTGTTGTGAATCAATTAGGGTGGGTTAAGGATATCAATCTGAATTATTCATCTTTGAGTGTGGCTTATGTCATTATGTTTACCATAGTTATTGTACTTTTATCAACTTTATATCCGGCCCTTGTGGCGACTAAGTCGGCGGTTCCATCCGGGAAGCGGAAATGGTCTCTGCCGCCTCGTGATGGTCATACGATGAACGTGGTTTTTCCGTTTATTTATAATCCCAAAGTGGCTGTTGGCGTGCTGGCGTATCTGCAGGAATACTTTGCCCGGTTTACAGAGGCATCCATTGGAGATTTGATTGCTACGCCGGAGAAGCATTCGCGTGCCCATGATGCTAAGGGCAGGGATCAGTTTATGTTGGAATATCATGCGGCACTGGCGCCATACGATCTGGGCGTTACTCAGAGTCTGGTTTTCAATGTTGGCTATGATGATCATGTGCAGGCTTATCGATTGGAACTGCGAATTGTCCGTGTTTCGGGCCAGGATTCAAACTGGGTGACCACCAACAAGCCGTTTTTGGAGCGTCTGAGAAAATATCTAATGCGATGGCGTAATCTGGAAGTTTCACAGCAGCAGTTTTATGTTCAGGAAGCAAATGTATTGTTCAGTAATCAGAAGTCGGAAGTCAGTAGTTAGTAATCAGTAGTCAGCCACGTCGGCACCGGATATGTGCCAAGTGGTCACTGGCTGCCCGCCTACATCGTTGCACGAAGTGATTCGGGTAGGCAAGACGGTGGGGCAGGCAAGAGATTCAGGAAGGTTGAGTCGTAATTTATGGCAAGAACACGGCAAGATAAAGAACTTGAAGAGTACCGGAATTTGATGACGCCGCCGGAGACGTTTGCTGACGGTTTCAGTTGGAAAACCGTTATAGGCGCTCTGTTCCTTGGGTTCATCATGATGCCTGGCTCAATGTATCTTACGCTGGTTGTTGGGCAGGCGGGCAGTATCGCCACGGCAGCCCAATGGGTTACCATTATTTTGTTTGCCGAAGTTGCGCGCCGCTCGCTCAAGGACCTGAAGATGCAGGAAGTCTATATTCTGTATTATATGGCTGGTCTTGCATTGGCTTCACCTTTCCAGGGTTTGTTGTGGAATCAGTTTTTAGTTCAGTCGGAATATGCCAAGGCCATGGGTGTGGCGCAGGAGATTCCCAACTGGATAGCGCCATCCGGGGCGATAATTAAAGAGGCTGGCAGGACGTTTTTCACCAAATCTTGGCTGGCTCCGATACTTTTTGTCTCTATGGCGTTGGTTATCCAGCGAATTGATGGATTTGGGTTGGGTTATGTGTTTTACCGCTTGACCAGTGATGTGGAAGAACTGCCTTTTCCCATGGCACCGGTCGGGGCCGCGGGTATTACGGCATTGACTGAAAGCAATGATACCAAAGAACCATGGCGTTGGCGCTGTTTTTCGATTGGCGGCATGATCGGCATGATATTCGGGATCTTTTATATTGCTATTCCGGCTGTTACAGGTTCTTTTCTTCCGAAGCCTTTGATGTTGATACCAATCCCGTTTATTGATTTTACACCACAGATTGGACAGATATTGCCGGCTACAGCTGTCAACGTGACGCTTGATATTGGATTGATTCTAACGGGCATGGTTCTTCCATTCTGGGCAATTATCGGTGGAGCGCTTGGTGTCGTAATCATCATGATAGCGAACCCATTGCTTTATAAGCATGGCATTCTTTCAAGCTGGCAGCTTGGCATGGATGTTGTTGATACCATGTATGTAAATAATATTGATTTTTATCTTTCATTCGGGATCGGGTTAACTATTGCCATTACCCTGGTCAGTATAGGGCAGATGTTTAAGCCGTTGTTAAAGGTATTCCGTCCATATCGCGGAGCCAGGGAACTGAATCAAAAGGAACTGGGTGACAGGAAACCGAGCGCGTGGCAGCGGTTGGTGACCAATAACACTAAGCGAGGCGACTTTTCCATTTTTATAGCTCTTGGTATTTATGCTTTTTCAAGCACGGCCTGGATATTAATTTCCTGCTGGCTGGTTCCAGGCTTTCCCTGGAAATTTTTCGTGTTTTATGCCGTGTTTTATACACCCCTGATTTCCTATGCATGCGCGAAGCTTGAAGGGATTGCAGGTCAAGCCATAGCCATTCCCATGGTTCGGGAAGCGTCTTTTATTTTAAGCGGGTACAAAGGTGTCGCGATCTGGTTTGCGCCGGTGCCATTAACTGTGTATGGAAGAGCGACACGGCAGTTTCGTGTGATGGAACTGACAGGAACCAAGATCAAGAGTCTGGTAAAAACCCAACTGGTGACTGTTCCTATTATTGTGATTGCATCGCTGATTTTCTCACAACTGTTCTGGAAAATGGCGCCAGTGCCTTCTGATGCCTATCCGTTTGCTGATAAGATGTGGGATTTACGAGCTAAAACTTTGTGTTTGACCATCAGCTCTACAATGGAAGGCGGATCTTTGTTCTTTGAGGCTTTAAAGTTCAGATGGTTGGCGTGGGGTGTGGGGTTGGGTGTCGGAGCGTTTACTATTCTCTCTATCTTTGGTCTTCCGACTCTTCTGGTATATGGTTTGGTTCGCGGGCTGGGACAGGGTACTCCAGCGGCAGTGGTGTTTGAGTTGATCGGCGCTTTGCTGGGCCGCTTTTATTTTCGCCGCAAATTCGGAGATATGTGGATGAAATATACTCCGGTTCTATTGGCTGGTTATGCATGCGGCGTGGGACTTGTGGCCATGCTTGGCATGTCGTTTGCCATTTTGAACAAAATGATGGCTCCGTTGTTGTTTTAATGTAACTTAACCGTATAGGAGTTTGTGTTTTTTGGACGCAGATAAACGCAGATTGTCAGGATTTTAGGGACAGTTATATCTGCGTATATCTTGCGAAAATCTGTGTCCTATTAAGTTCACACATCACACTAAGAGAGAATGATTATGGCTGATTTTCAAAATCAAGATTCTGTTCCTGTACAGCATCCTGTTTCATGGGGTGTAGCATTTGCAGTCAGTTGGGGCAGTCTGCGCCGTCGATTGCTTCGTTGCATGATTACAATGATTGGAGTGGTTCTTGGCATTGCATTTTTAACGTATATGCTCATTAATGACAATATTGTCAACGCGCTGGTGGCCATGGGTCAGGACAGGCTGAATGTGTTGTTGCAGAAGGCTGGTGTTGATATTTTTTCCGGAACAGGAACCGATACAATGATGATGATGCTGATTGGACTATCACTGCTCACTTGTCTGGTAGGGATTGTTAATGCTATGCTTATGTCAGTCACAGAGCGTGTCAAGGAAATTGGGACGTTGAAATGTCTGGGTGCTCAGGATTTTTTCATTGTTAAAAC
Source organism: uncultured Verrucomicrobiota bacterium (assembly GCA_964491255.1). GTDB lineage: Bacteria > Verrucomicrobiota > Kiritimatiellia > JAAZAB01 > JAAZAB01 > CAZBGF01. Next base: position 1,885 of record CAZBGF010000070.1, on the reverse strand, counting down.
GTATTTTATTGAATCATCACTTCAGGGGGTGATTGGAACAGTATTGGGAGTATTGTTTGGTTTAGTGGTTGCTGTTGCGATTAATCTGGGTTCATATGGGAAGTTTGCGATTCAGAGTTTTCCGGTTGCGATGGTAGTCAAGTCGGCTCTGGCTGCACTGCTTGTCGGATCGTTGATGTCAGTGCTAGCGTCTATAGTTCCTGCTTATTTGGCGGCGAGAAAACAGCCGGTTGAAGCTATGAGGGTGGAAGAATGACAGATTCTGATTCTATAATTGTGCGAGCTAAAGCGCTTACCAAGGTGTACACAATGGGCGCGGAAGAGGTGCATGCGCTCCGGGGGATGTCACTGGATATTATTCGGGGAACATATGTTTCCATTATGGGGCCTTCCGGGTCGGGTAAATCCACTTTCTTTAATATAATAGGAGGCTTGGATCAGCCTTCCAGCGGCGAGGTTTTTCTGGAAGGCTATCGGTTTGGAGACTTGAGTTCCGGCCAGATGGCTTGGATCAGATGCCATAAAATCGGGTTTATTTTTCAATCCTTTAATTTAATTACATCTATGAGCGCTTTAGAAAATGTTGCGATCGCAAGAATTTTTTCTGGCCGTACGCCATCGGAAGCGCGCAAAGACGCTGCTGAATCTCTGGGGGATGTTGGACTCTCGAATCGTCTTCATCATTTGCCTTCCGAGTTGTCCGGCGGTCAGCAGCAGCGGGTCGCGATTGCCCGCGCAATTGTGAATAAACCAGATGTGATTCTGGCTGATGAACCGACCGGCAATCTGGATTTGCATACTGGCGAGGATATTATTAAACTGCTGGGCCACATGAAAGAACAGTTAAATATCACGGTTGTCACTGCCACGCATGACATGAAAATGTTGTCAGCCTCAGATGTTGTGGTCTGGATAAGTGATGGCGCTATTGTACGTGTTGCCGATCGTGATCAGGTTAAGATTGATGTTGGAAGCGTTGACGGCAGCACGCTGGCGTGACACTGCATTAGTTGTTCGTGGTCCGTAGTAAAAAAATATAAACATTTATTTTATAACTGACAACGAACAATTGACAACTGACAAAACTTATGACTCCAGATAGAATGTCGAAAGCAGAGACGAGCCATCGGTTTGCCTGGGATGGTTTTTCTTTCCATATTCCGTATGACTGGGATTTTTCCGATTACGTGTTTCGCACGAATGTTTCCCGGATTCAATTTGAAGATGATGAAGCACTCCGTCTGGAAATGGAGTGGATACGAACTCAAAAAACCATTAACCGTTCGCGGCTCCAGAAACACTATGCACAGGATGCCAAAGAGCTGACAGATGCGGGCGCGAAAATCTCTATCGTGGAGGGGCTTCCGGAAGGGTGGACATCTTCGATGTATTTGATTTCGGACGGCCGGTACCTGATTACCGCGTACCGGCTTTTGCCTGGTTGTCCGCTTTTTTGTTTTTTTAAAATTCATTTCCAGTCTGCCAGCCGGCGAGAGCCGCCGCGCATGATCCGTCAAATTGCATCAAGTTTTCAGACTTATGATCAAGGGGCTATTCCATGGGAGATATATGATGTTGCGTTTCGGCTGAACCGTGATTTGAGGCTGTCCAATATATCCTTTCAGTCGGGCCGAAAGCTGATGGTTTTTGAATGGCGTCTGCGGCGATTGCACGTATGGTTTTTTTCGATGGCCGATTGGATTCTGAAAAAAAAATCCATGGAGGAATGGGCTGTGGAATTTTTGAAAAAATTCAAGGGTATCCAGGGCCCGAGATTCAAGGCTGGTGGGAATGGCGAAATTGTCAGTCAGTTTACATGGCGCTATCCATTTGGCCATTTCGAAGAAATTTTCCGGTGGTGTTTTTCCTATCGTGTGCGGTGTGT
>CAZBGF010000069.1:0-7576 GCA_964491255.1 uncultured Verrucomicrobiota bacterium | reverse complement strand
AACGCCTGAATATTACATAAGGTAGGGCACCCCGTACGTACGGGGTGCCGAGCCGAGGATAGCGTTTTAGACGTTTTGAGTAATTTCGCAGGAATCTAAAGAAACATAACAAAGGAGGTTCATTATTCGATCGACAACCAGAGTTAATCACAGGATTCGGACTCCCCAGATTCGATGTATTTCGGATACAGGTGAACAGCTTGGTATCATGCAAACCTCGGATGCGTTCCGGATGGCGCAATCCCACGGGTTGGATCTGGTGGAAATTTCACCTCATGCGAAGCCGCCAGTCTGTCGTATTATGGACTTCGGTAAATTCCGGTATCAGGAAAACCGGAAAGAAAAGATGGCGAAAAAGCATCAGATAGCGACTACGCGTAAAGAAATCAAGTTCCACGTTAATGTCGATGAAAACGATTACACGGTGAAATTAAACCGCATCCATGAATTCTTAAAAAAAGGACATCATGTTAAAACATCCATTATGTTTCGCGGCCGTGAGAATGAGCATCGGGACTTTGGTTTTAAGCTAATGGAACGAATAATCAAAGACTGCGAGGAACTTGGGGTTCCAGAAGCAAAACCAAAATTATTCGGACGACTCATGGTGATGATGCTGCGTGCCCAGAATAATGAAAAACAAGCCAAATCTTCATAATTTGGATTATTCGCCATAAAAAGGAGAAAGAGAAACCACTGATTTCACTGATTATGTCGCGGGATAGCTGGGAAATAACAATCTGTGAAATATGTGGTTAAATTCTTTTTTCGTGTCTTGGTGGCAAACAAAAGTCAGGATAAAGTATCATGAAAGTTTTTGTTACAGGCGGAGCCGGATATATCGGCAGTTTAACAACCAAAATGCTTCTCGATGAGAATCATGAAACGGTTGTTTTTGACAATCTGGAGCGTGGGCATCGCGAGATTATTGATTCGCGTGCTCGATTTATTCAAGGCGATTTACGTAATCCGGAAGATATTGAAAAAGCCGTCAGTGAAGTCAAACCGGATATAGTTATTCATTTTGCCGCCTTCGCACTTGTCGGAGAATCCATGGAACACCCTGAATGGTACTTCGGCAATAATCTCAGCGGAGGCATCAATCTGGCAAAAGCAATGTTGAAAGCATCAGTCAGTAAGATTGTGTTTTCTTCGACGTGCGCGACTTATGGTCAGCCTGAACAGTCCCTGATTACGGAAAAAACACCTCAGCGCCCGACCAATCCCTATGGTGAATCAAAACTGATGTTAGAAAAGATTCTCAACTGGTATGAGCAGAGATATGGTATGCATCACGTGTTTCTCCGTTATTTTAATGCATGCGGAGCTTCCGGACAGTATGGTGAAGACCATATTCCTGAAACGCATCTTATTCCGAATGTATTCAAAGTGGCACTGGGTCATGAGAAAATTTTCGAGATTTTCGGCGATGACTATACCACTCCGGATGGCACATGTATCCGCGACTATATTCACATCCAGGACCTGGCCCAGGCCCATATCCTGGCGCTTATGAAAAATGTGTCCGGCGCCTTCAATCTGGGAACAGGCCATGGCTATTCGGTGAAGCAGGTAGTGGAAACAGTAAGGAGCGTAACCGGTCATCCAATACCGGTATCAATATTACCGCGTCGTCAAGGCGATCCTCCTAGTCTCGTTGCTGATGCTGAAAAGGCCAGAACCGTTTTGGGCTGGAACCCGGAACACAGCACACTGGATCAGATTATTCAAAGCGCATGGGTTTGGCATCAAGCTCATCCGAATGGATATGATGGAAAAAAATCATAGACAACGACCGTAAAACGGACCATAATTAGATGTATAGGAAATTGTATTTTCGGACGCCCCGTATGTACGTGGCGAAAATCTGCGTCCTATTAATTTATTTCATATCGGAGCAAAACACGCATGACCGCTAAATCTTCCAAGTCAACTGAACCCAAGAACACTTCATCGGACCTGAACAATGTATTAGCCCAAATCCGGAAAGAATTCGGAGATGGCGCTATCATGCGAATGGGTGATGCGGCGTCAAGGGCCACTGTGCCGAGCATCTCGACTGGAGCGTTTTCACTTGATATGGCAATCGGAATCGGCGGCCTTCCGCGTGGTCGGGTCACCGAGATTTTCGGACCGGAAGCTTCCGGTAAAACCACTTTGACGCTTCATGTGATCGCCAACGCCCAGAAAGCCGGCGGTGTTGCGGCTTTCATTGATGCTGAACACGCCATGGACCCGGGCTACGCAAAGAAAGTAGGCGTGAATATTGACGATCTGCTCGTGTCCCAGCCTTCTTCCGGTGAAGAAGCCCTGACCATCGCGGAGACACTGATCCGCAGTAACACGATGGATGTGGTTGTGATTGATTCGGTAGCAGCCCTGGTTCCCAGGAGTGAGATCGAAGGAGAAATGGGGGATCCTCAGATGGGCGTGCAGGCGCGGTTGATGTCACAGGCTCTGCGCAAGCTGACGTCTGTTATTGCCAAGTCGAAAACCTGCTGTATTTTCACTAATCAACTTCGCGAAAAAATCGGGGTAATGTTTGGTAATCCGGAAACCACACCCGGAGGAAAAGCTCTCAAATTTTACGCGTCGGTCCGGCTGGATATCCGTAAAATCGGCTTAATTAAAACCACTGACGGACACATTATCGGAAATCACACCAAGGTAAAAGTAGTCAAAAACAAAGTAGCTCCGCCATTCATGGAAGCTGAATTTGATATATTCTACGCAGAAGGGATTTCATGGGCAGGTTCCATTATCGACGCAGCCATCCATCATAACGTCGTTGAAAGACGGGGCTCCTGGCTTTCGTTTGAGGGTGAGCAACTCGGACAGGGCCGTGAGGCCGCTGGAAAAGAGATTAAAAACCAGCCGGATCTTCAGCTGAAAATGATCGACAAGATCAAAGAAAAAATGAATGAAGTGTAGTCCTGGCCCCCAACCAGGTGGATAGGCTGTAGGCATTTAGACTTATAGGCAGGAGTCCGGCGGCTGCCGGATTTTCCTAACAGCCTTCAGCCTAAACAACCGAATGCCTTTGTGCCTCTGTGCCTTTGTTATCATTTCAGGAGTATGTTAATCCTATGAGCCGCTTATTAACTGCAGATGAATTAAGAAAGCTTTTTTTCAATTTTTTCCAAAAACACGGACATGCTTTGATCTCAGGAAGTTCCCTGATTCCTCATGATGATCCAACCGTGCTGTTCACAACAGCCGGCATGCATCCACTGGTCCCCTATCTCCTCGGCGAGCCGCATCCAGCTGGAAAACGATTATGCAATGTTCAGAAATGTATCCGTACAGGTGATATCGATTCAGTTGGAGATGCCACGCATCTGACCTTGTTTGAAATGCTGGGCAACTGGTCTCTTGGTGATTATTTCAAAGAGGAAACCAATACCTGGTCATTTGAATTCCTGTGTTCGAACGACTATCTCAACTTCCGGCCGGATCAGATTTATATATCGGTGTTCAAAGGAAACGACAGTGTTCCGGCAGACGAAGAATCGTTCAGTATCTGGTCAAAACTCGGAATTCCAGATGACCATATTTTCTTTCTCCCGATGGAAGATAACTGGTGGGGCCCGGCCGGCCAGACCGGCCCATGCGGTCCGGATTGCGAAATGTTTATTGATATCGGCAAACCTGCATGCGGTCCGGAATGTCGGCCCGGCTGTTCCTGCGGAAAATATTTCGAAATCTGGAACAATGTGTTCATGCAATACAACAAAACTGCTGACAGCGCTTTTGTGCCGTTGAAACATCATAATGTGGATACAGGCATGGGCGTGGAACGTACAGCAGCAATGCTCCAGGGTAAATCCTCGGTATATGAAACAGAGCTATTTACTCCCATCATTCAGACCATTTCACAAAGTGCAAACAGAGCTTTTGACGAATCAAATGCAGATGTCCTGGCTTTCCGCGTGATTGCAGACCACATGCGCAGTGCTGTTTTCCTTCTGGGCGATGAGCAGGGTGTAACACCCGGCAATCTTGGACAGGGCTATGTTCTCAGAAGACTCATCCGGCGCTGTATTCGGCATGCAAAGACTCTTGATTTACCTGTCGGCTTTTCGCAATCGATCGCCGAAACCGTTATTGCGACATATCAGCACACCTACCCGGAACTGGAGCAGAACAAAGATCGCATCATGACAGAATTGATCACTGAAGAGAAAAAATTTGAAAAAACATTGAACCAGGGATTACAGGAACTGGAAAAAATTCTCGACAACATGAAAGCTCATAACCAGAAAACGCTTTCTGGCCGCGTGACATTCAAGTTGTATGACACCTATGGATTCCCTCTGGAATTTACAGCGGAAATCTGTAAAGAGAACGGAGTCTCCATTGATCAAAAAGGATTCGACAAAGCTTTTGCCAGGCATCGGGAAATTTCCAGACAGGGCGCCGATAAAAGATTCAAAGGCGGATTAGCCGATCAATCCGAGACCACCACACGTTTGCACACGGCAACGCATCTCCTGCATCGCAGTCTCATGACTGTGCTGGGGGATCATGTTAAACAAAAAGGATCTAATATCACAGTGGAACGACTGCGGTTTGATTTCTCACATTCCGCGAAAATGCTGCCTGAAGAAATCATAGCGGTAGAAACAATGGTTAATGAAATGATCCGAAAAGAACTACCTGTGAAAATGGAAACCATGAACCTTGAGCAAGCAAAGGCAGCGAACGCAACCGCCCTGTTTTCAGACAAATATGGCGAGCAGGTCAAAGTCTACTCCATCGGTGATTTCAGCAAAGAAGTATGTGGCGGACCTCATGTAAACAACACGCGTGAAATGGGACTATTCAAGATTATCAAGGAAGAAGCCTCAAGCGCCGGTGTCCGACGAATTCGAGCTATTCTTACGAAAGCTTGATCATCCCTTCAGATTTGCACACGAAGCTCCAAAGATTCAGGATCACACATTAACAAACAAGAGATTTTCATAGACTCATATTGAGAACTCAGCCTGCCCGAGACGAGTCGTCTCGGAGTCGGATAGGGAGACAAAGAGATGAAATATCGCTATTATGCAGAAATGCTGTTAATATATAGAGTAATTCGTCAACATATTAATTAAGTTCGGCAAGATGAAGGATAGCAGAATGAGTGCGGAGCCTGAGAAAATACAGCATCTGAACAGATGGCTAAGTTGGATTCGAGAAAAGCCACTGCCAGCCCTTGTCATTGGTATCGTCGCAATAGGTGTTCTCTGTATCGCTAAGCCATACTTGAAGGCGTATTGGTCGGAAAAGGGCAAACAAGCAGCGGCGCCAAACGAAACAGACCAAGATTCCCAATACGCACCCGAAAACAAGACGCCTTCCTCTCTTGAGTTGCTCAAGGCAGGACTTCTTGTGACTTCGGAAGATCCTACTTCTCCCCCCGTTGGAATTGGTATTAAATTCCGCAACGCTGGCGGGCGTTCAGCAATCAATGTTCGCTCGCACCTGTACATCTTCGGCAAAACACTTGATACGACAACCACGTCGGCAACTCATTCTTGGACGAATGACCTGATACCAGGGGGACAGCAGGAATGGCGGACGTCCTTAACTTTAGATAAAGGAGACATACCGCCATACTTCTTCTTGTATCGCTTTACTCATGCAGATTCACGTCTTGCTCACACAGTCGTCACGCAAGAGTTCAGCTTCTGTTGGAACGGTTGCTCGAATGGTCAATATTTCACTGCGCTCAATGCTGTGGAAGAAGACGAACAACGGGCACTCTGGTTACGACTTGCATCACTTGGAATAAAGAAGCGTCCCCTCAAGAGAATCGAGGGTGTTAAGATGAGAGTGAGAATGCCCGGAGGCAGCGGGAAGGTCATCTTTGTTGAGAATTCAGGTGATGCTGACATGAAAATCAAGGATGTTGAGCTGGACGTTGAACAAGGACGTGAAGGATCGACACATTTCATCAAGAATGATGGTGCCGGATCCTTTGATGTTGAGAGAATTGATATGAAGGTGAAACAGGAAGAACGCACGGATGCCGAACAATCTCCTAGAGGCGACAGCATGAAGGCCGCGCCTCAGGAGTAGCGTTCGGTTGGAGAGATAGGACATGGATACACTTAAGCAGTACTGGAACAAAGCACTATCACTACCCGCTCTGTCTTGGCTCAAGATCGGCATAACAGCCACGGCGGTTCTGTGCATCCTTATGCGCTTGATCTGGCCGCAACTCAAGATCGACTCCATCACGCTTGGCCTACTCATCGTGGCAGTTCTACCTTGGCTTACTTCGCTCATCGAGAGTGCTGAGTTTCCCGGCGGATGGAAGATCAAGTTCCGAAACATCCAGGAAGCTGGAGACCGGATTACTGGCGACGCTTCGCCACCACCGGATCAGTCCATACCTCACCCCTCTTACCTTGCAATAGCCGAACGAGATCCAAACCTTTCTCTCGTCGGTCTCCGGATTGAGATTGAGAAACGTCTGAGGATTCTGGCCTCCCGCTTCAACCTCCCTTCCAATCGATCGCTCAGCCACATGCTGCGTGAACTCCAGTTCCGAAACATTCTAACGGGCAATGTTGCTAGAGGTCTCAACGAACTGATCCGCGCGGGCAATAATGCGGCTCACGGAGCCCGAGTTGAGCAGGATGTTTCTGGCTGGGCCATTGATACTGGCCCAACCATCTTGGCGCAACTTGATCGAGTGATAGAGGACACCGAACAACCTCCTGGAGCCTATTCAAACAGGGCCACGGACGCCCCCTCTGGAAAGGCTCAGGAGTGACGTTTGGTCCGGAGAGAACTATGAACGAGACTGGTCATAGGCGCACACTGCGCAACCACATGGGAAAACACGGGGGCAAACCTAACTTTAATACTTAACGCTTATCAAGCCTTATAAGTTGTTGACATTGAGAGTGCAATTTCCGTGAAAATTTAGGGTCTACCCTTGAATCTCACTGATGAAAACGATTCCCCCGGAGGTGTGGAAGTGGGTGAATGACAAGGGGCTCAGATAGCCGAACAATCCTCTGCACCATACCGTTCACAGCCGCGCGATGCGCGTCTGCAAGCGTCTGGTGAACGGCGACGTTAGACGTACAAAAAAATGAAGAAACTGACTAAAGTAGTTATCGTTATTGGTTCCGTACTCACGCTTATCGTGGCTATCGCTTATTACATTCGTTCTGTCAATTATGTCAACACGCAATGTATGGGATCGCTTGATCCGCTATCTCACGCGATTTATCAATACCGCAATGCGCATGGCGACTGGCCAGAAAACATTCTCGCCTTTTCAAATGATATGAAGAAAACCACTCGCGGCGTTCCAATAACCTATGATAGGACTAATCTGTGTTTAAGTGCTAAATGTTCTCATCCAGGCATTCCACTATTTGACCGCCTAGACTACCGCCCGGGTGGAGCAAACTACTCAAGTTGTACATCCCACGGACAGCGTCTTGATGTCGGCTATGAACGTTGGCAAGAAGAAATCGATTATGAGCGATTTTCGAGGAAATTGGAAAACACGGGGTCGGAAAACACGGGGTCAAACCTAACTTTAATACTTAACGCTTGTCAAGCCTGATAGGTT
>CAZBGF010000068.1:0-7601 GCA_964491255.1 uncultured Verrucomicrobiota bacterium | reverse complement strand
CTTTCCCATAGCTTTTTCTCCATTGCTATGTGACAACCTATATCAGGACGGGACCTCCCTCTTTCACTCCCATACTCCGATACCTCTTCTCCCCTAACGTTCTCCTACGGGGTTGGAATCATGAGGCGCTGTCCGCATGTTGGGCAGTCTATTTCGGTGTGAGCCATTTCCAGGTCTGTTTCCAGCTTCTGATCACAATTCGAACATGCGAATCGGATGCTGGTGGAAGCAACCGACTGGTTGGTCTTCGACTCCTTGTTGTCCGATGCATTCGTTATCGTCATGAGAAGCTTCTTCATCATCACTTGTTCTTCGGGTGAAACGATACTGTCCTCAAGAACCTGCTCGATAAGTTGCGAAAGCTCAGATAGTGGCCAGATATCCGTTTGGCCGACACTCTCCAACCATTGACTGAGGTAGACTACCTCTGCAGGGCTGACTATGCCGTCGGCCAGAATGCTTTGGCATAGTCTCTTCAATTTCTGCATGAGATCAACAGGAAGATTCTCGGGCTGTTTCTTTTGGGTCTTTTTTGTGATGAGCTTCGTGAACTCCTCGCATTTAGCTGAGACAACCCATGCGTCCAGACCTTCTCGCCATACATAGCATGATTGCCCTTGCGCGAGCGCAAAAATTTGAGCCGCAGTGTGTGGGCCATGCGTGGTCCTCCGCGTGTCAAGAAAGTACCATTCGTCTTTTGGCTTGATATTCGGTTTCTCGGTCGGTGCTTGTGCTTGGACGAGACTGAGGCACTTCGCGACAGGGGTCTCCTTGGAGAATGCAACTAAATCGGCGAACGTCTCCAAACGTAAAGGATCGAGCCGAGCCCTAATGATTTGCCTGCAGAGGTTCACTACAGTGGTAACGTCGTTTGCACCCCGGTGACTGGTGCCGGTATTGAGGCCGAAATAGTCCTTCAGAGTCTGGAGTTTGTAGTTAGGTGTCTCATCGATGACTCGTCGGCTGAGTGACATGGTGCAGAAGCCGCGCTCACCAATCTGAGGTATTTTTAGTCTTTGCCATTCGGGTACAAGCGCACGATTCCAGTCAAAGGCGATGTTGTGAGCGACAAGTGGTAAAGTGCCCGCATACTCTGCAAAGAGAGCATGAGCCTGCCTGGGTTTTATTCCATGCTTACTCAGGAACTTCTCTGTATACCCGTGTATCGCCGTGACTTCTGGTGAAATCGGCAGACCATGATCAAGAAACACTTGGAACGGTTCACCGTTGGGCTCCCAGTTTTTCATTTTCTGAGCGGCGATCTCAACGATATGAATCGGCTCGCACAGCCCGTCCGTTTCGGTGTCGATTATGACCCATGATTCGTCCTTCATGATGGGCATCCAATACATTCAAGTTTGTGATGATTAATCTTATTCATAGACAATTCCCTTTCCTGTAGCTGAATTATACGCGATCATGGCCGAAAATCAAGCCCAACCTGTAACTTGCGATTGCGAACGTTAGTTTTTGAGTCTTATCTTCGATAACTTAAGGTTTGATCCCTGATGATCCGGGGAAAGCTTTTGGTCCTGAATAGGTTCATGCCATAGGCTCTCGGATCCATAGGACCTTCCGGGTCCGAGGACAGACCCCGCACGGCGTGGAACTGCACAGCATTTTCTTAACTTTTCCCATTCATTCCATGCCCCTGTTATGCGTTTTCTTGTCATTGGTTTTCCCTTTTTATTGTTCTATAACGGTTTGATATTGGCTAATCTATCAATTCCTTCCCCTCTCATAAAGGCTTGATCCCGTTTTAGCGCAATGTTTTATCTTGTTTTCACTGCTCATTTTCATTACCTTGTCACCATGAAGATATTTTTTCAGGCTGGTCTCAATGGCGTGTGCCAATGCCGCCCGGAAAATGATTTCTTATCACATTAATGTGAATTTTTACGCAGAAAAGGAGAAAAAGATGGCAAGAGCTAAAGCAAGGCACATTTTAGTGGCTTCCGAGGATACATGTAATGATCTCAAGTCTCAGATCGAGGCTGGATCTGATTTTGAGGAAATAGCCAAAGAGCATTCCCAATGTCCTTCCGGAAAAAATGGAGGGGATCTGGGCGAGTTCGGGCAGGGGCAGATGGTCCCGGAATTTGATGAGGTGGTCTTTAAGGCTGCAGTCGGGAAAGTCCACGGCCCCGTGAAAACAAATTTCGGATATCACCTTATCGAGATCACGAACCGTACGGAATGATCGATCAATACCGCGTGGATGTTCCATTGCGGGAATTCAAGGGCTTGATTTAGAACTTTTACTCATAAGCTGATATTGAGTTTTCATTTTCAGCATATACTGTTCCTGAACTCCCTTGGTTTCCCGCTCCGTTTTTAGAGCCTGTAAGAAGCGGTGAATCCAACCATGTGTTGAGTTATGTTATATTTTCCATTATAGCCATAAATATTCGTTGATGTTTCTTCTTCATCGGTGAACATATACTCGTATACGAGATCAGCCCGCCAGTTGCCTATCCTCTTGCCTATTCCGACATCAAATTCATGTGTATTAGCGTCTGGTTTACACGGAAGAATATTAGTGTTGGGTATGGCACCCTGAAGATATCCGTAACCCGCTCTTACGGCCCACTGTTGGGGTAATTGATATTCGCCGCCTACCCGGAAATCCCAGCTGTTCTCTGTGGCTAAGTCGACTGTCGAATCCGGCCAGAGATCTGTCCTGGTGGTTATCGTTTTCATATAGGACCATTCGTACCAGTCCCCATCCAACGCCAGGGTGAGCTTTTCAATGGGCTTAACGGCAATCCCTAACCCCAGGGAACTGGGATAATGAATATCCGACCTGGAATCACTGGTGACGGTCGTTCCATCTTGTTCCATCGTCCGGTCCCCTCTCTGTTGGACGGTTACCCGAGTCCTATAGGTGCTTCCGACTTGAATATATTTGTTGATTTTCCATAACAACCCCATGATGCCGCCCAGACCGAAGCCTTCGGATTTATCACTGATCCGTAATGTCGGGCCGGCCGGAATAGACTGATTAATCACGCCGTAACTGCCGATCAGGCCTGCGCCGACAGATAGCTGTTCGAGCACTTGATAGGACACCACGGGGCTCAGATCGGTTCTGACCATTTTGGCTTTTTGGGAAGGAAATCCATTAGCCAGGTCATCATTAAATACGGCATCCCGTGCATAAGGAGAATACAGGCCCAGGCCGATTCCGAACTTATCGGTTAAATGGTGGGTGATAAAAAGGGTCGGAGCATAGGCGTTTTTATTGTTTTTCTCTGTGACCCCATTAGGCATTTCATAATCTATTTCCGGGAAAATGAAGCTGATTCCCGCCGCAACCTCTGTTCCCTCAATCTGACTCATTCCGGCTGGATTGTAATAGATACAAGAGCCGTCATCGGCTACTGCAGTAAATGCTCCGCCCATACCCAGCGCGCGGGAACCTTGCCCTGAAATTGATAAACCACCAGCAAAAGCACCGATAGTCCATCCACCGACCAGAACACCAATCATCATAGAAACCAATAAACTTCTTTTCATTTTTCCGTTCTCCTTTCTTGTTCTACGTTAGACTTCTGCGAAATTACAAAAAAACGTCTAAAACGCTATCCGCGGCTCGGCACCCCGTACGTACGGCGAATCGTCCCGATGAGCCGTCGATCTCTTTATTCCTTTTCATAATGTATTTTGCAGAACTCTATCCTTATTTATTCATGCGGTCAGAGTGCTACAAGATCAAGGCAGCAAGGGTGACGCTGTATAAGCATACCGCAAACTCTTGATAACGAAGAGATTGCAGTGCATATTGACTTACCACGTTGGAAATAGGAAACGCTTCAAACAATTCTTGAGATAACGCTTCCTATAAAATCATTCTAATAATTTGATATAGATGAATAAAATATACCTGATGTTTTTACCAGCAATAATCCGCTCTATCAAGAAGGAAATGCTCAAGTTTAACCTTGCTTTAGATTGTACTCTGAGTATTATTATGTTATCGAGCGATTCGGGACGTGTATTCAAGGGAAAATGCATGCTTATAGAAACAGTGTGAAAAGCCCGACTACCCTGGCCCGCCATTTTATCAGGGCGTAGTTTTATGCGAAGACTGAAGCCCTTAGGCGACGGCGGCTGATAACTGACAACCGTTCAGGGCTGCCGTATCAACCCCTGATCGTTATGCAACAACAATCAAAGGAGACATTAAAATGAAAAAATTTATTTTGACCATTTCTATCTTGTTTATTGCCGCTTTCAATCTTTTTGCTCAGCAAAAAGCAGCCAGCGAAACCAGCAAGAACCCTGTTCAATATCGGGTAGGGGAATGGTTGCCTTCCGACCGGTTGATTCTGGATCAGTGGATGGAAGCGTTGATTGCAAGGACTGAAGCGAATGCTCGTCCTTTGTTGCCTGTTGTAGCGGAGTTTAAAGAACTCATTGAAAGCGATCCTGAGCTTTACATGCTGTTTCACCAGATGTTTGAACAGATTTCTTGTAAGGCACCTTATAATGTTGATCCAACCGGAGAATCACAGGTTCGAGACTATCACCACATGCTCCAACTGATAAACCAAGTGATAACCAAAGCACCGAAGTTCAATAAATCCGGATTCGTAGGTTTTCCAATCAATGCCATTCTTAACTGGCCCATGGGTACAGAAGCTGGGGCTTCTGTATTTTTGAACCCAAAAGTTAACTGTCAGTTGAAGAAAATTTTGAACGAATGGGCAGTCTTTTTGAATTCTCCGGATTCGCGCTATGTATTGAATGATGATCCGCGTTCTGGCTGGTTTGGCAAAGACGCAAAAGAAGCCATGCCCACGTTTGTGCAGGATTTTAAATGTAATCCCGATCTGCCCTGCCATGGGTTTACTTCATGGGATGATTTCTTTACCAGAGAATTTCGGGAAGGCAGACGACCTGTGGCAAGCCCTGAAAATGACGCTGTCATTGTCAATGCCTGTGAGTCAGCTCCCTACAGAATTGCTACAAACATCAAAAAACGAAATGAGTTTTGGCTTAAAGGACAACCCTACTCTCTGGACCATATGATGGCCGGTGATCCGTTAGTGGAGCAATTCGAGGGAGGAACCGTATACCAGGCGTTTTTGAGTGCGCTGAGTTACCATCGCTGGAATAGTCCCGTAAAAGGGCGAATCTTGAAAACAACAATTTTGGATGGTTCTTATTATGCAGAAGCGCATTCGGAAGGATTTGATCCTGTGGGCCCTAATCTGTCTCAGGCTTATATAACAGAAACGGCAACGAGAGCACTCGTCTTTATTGAAGCCGATAACCCGGATATAGGTTTGATGTGTGTGATATTCGTCGGTATGGCAGAGGTTTCGACCTGCGATGTCACCGTTTACGAAGGCCAACATGTAAACAAAGGCGAGGAACTCGGTATGTTCCATTTCGGGGGATCAACGCATTGCCTGGTGTTCAGGCCGGAAGTACAACTTGAATTCGATATGCATGGACAAAAGCCCGGCGTGAATTCGGAGAATATTTTAGTTAGGGCGAGAATTGCGACTGTCCTGAATAAGTAGAAAGACAAGTAATGGCCAAAGTGTTGACGTTGTCCGATCCCGATATCCATTCCTACATCTTGAATATTTTATTCATCCCGTTTAAATCCATTCTTGAGGTCTTATCGATACTCAGAGGGGTGACGGAAACGACGTGTCCGTTTGCTATGGCGTGGATGTCTGAATCGGGTTCGAGCTTGTTTTCATCAAAACCTATCACGCACTGACCGTCGCCGATTTCGCTTTCTAACGTAAGATTCTTGATCCTGTTTACAAAATACGGTTGTCTAGACTGCCGGGTTATCTTCCATGAAGTATCCAGACATGCATCCGCCGGCACGTTGATGTTAACCACGTCCACATCGTCAGGCATATCACTGCCGAGCATCATTTCAGTAAAATATCGCGTGAAATGCTTTGCGGTGTCCCAGTCGAGATCTGCATGCTTGAAATGATTTTTGATATCTGTCTGCAATGAGACAGCCAGTGCCGATATGCCTTCCGAGGCTGCCTGAAACGCGGCCCCGCATGTGGCGGATATGCTGATATTGGAACCGAGGTTTTCGCCGTAATTAATGCCGGATACAAGTAGATTGGGCTTTCTGTCCGAGAATAGTATTTGTAAGGCGTGAATGATCAGTTGGGCCGGCGAACAGTCGGCATGGTAAGCCGGTATGGCCCGTCCGTTTATTTTATAATCGATTTTATGCAGGCGTTCATTGTCGTTGCCACATAAGCTTTGACTCATTGATGTCTGTTGCGTTGTCGGTGCTACGACAAAAATCTCACCAAGCTCCATAACCGCCTCAGCGGCGGCCCATAGTCCGGGAGATTTAATACCATCGTCATTTGTTAAGAGTATTAAGGGCGTAGTCATTTATACAAGCCTTATGTTATATGTTAAGGGCGTGTTGCCCAAATCTTTCAGCCGTCCCTATGGGACTAAATTCATTTCATTGACCTTTAACCGGCAATAAATTGCCGGGCTACTATCATAAAGTCCATAAATGGACTAACAACACTTGACTTCCTGTCCTGTAGGGACTTATGAAAATAGCCTGCCGCTTTAGCGGCAGGAACAAAGCGAACAGAAAACACAGTCCCATCGGGACGGCTGAAAATATTTGCTTTAAAATAATACGTTTCTCGATTTGGGCAACACGCACTTAAGGTCTGACCCCGATGATCACTTGGCGTTTATTCTGCATTCAATATCCTGACCTCGCACTCGCAGAGTGTTTTGAATCGCCTGGCGTCGTTTTCGTTGCCGATAATGTCGCCGTAATGCATGGGAACGGCTATCTGCGGATTGATTTGAGCCGCTGCCTTGGCCGCCTCTTCCGCTGTCATGACATATGTGCCGGAAACTGGAAGCAGCGCAATGTCGCACTGTACCGAACTCATGTTCGGGATCAAGTCGGTGTCTCCGGCGTGATATATCTTCTCCCCGTCTACATCGACGACAAATCCTACCCATTCGTTGGACTTCGGATGGAAGCTCTTGTTTACGTTGTATGCCGGAATAACCTCTATGGTGATTTCCTGAACAGTTAGAGTATCACCGGGCTTGACGAGTTTGATTTCGGCTATCTGGCTGTCGAGGGAAGAAAGCTTCGACTGGTTACCCGGTACAGTGACTATAACCGTCGAAGGCTGAACGATTGTTTTGATATCATCCTCCGAACAGTGATCGAAGTGCTCGTGGGTGATAAAAATAATATCCGCCTTCTCTTTCGTGTCTATCTTGAACGGATCAAAGTAAATGACCTTACCGTTCCGGATGACGAAACTGGCATGCCCAAGCCAGTGAACTTTATCTATCAAGCTTACCATTCCTTAACTTCCCTTTTTTATTGTTTACCGCTTTGCTGCCCGTACCTCCGCCCTCCGTCATCCTCTTCCACTCCCATACTCCGTCACTGCCACACATTCTCTGTCCTCCGCCATCCGTCCTCCGCCATCCGCCATCTGTCATCCGTCCTCTGTCCTTTATCATCTGTACCTCCGTCCTCGTCATCCACTCCCATACTCCCATACTCCGTCACGGTCAAGTCCTGATTTAAAGTTGTCACTTTTTTTAGCTTTCACTTGTGT